>DATGVV010000642.1:0-6761 GCA_035299885.1 Chloroflexota bacterium
ACGGATCGCGTGCGGCTGAACAAGTTCAAAGGCGCCTTCCTGTGGGACGTCAAGCTCGCCGGAGCCGACAAGAAGACGATCGATCGCAAGAAGATGGAATACGCCTACCCGCCCCTACCCGGCAGCCTTATCGTCCACAACGAGACCGAGGAGTGGTCGGCTGTTGAGCCGCGCATCGGCGCCGACCAGGTGGAGGCCGACGGCAAAGCCCTCAAGATGATGATTGCCGTTGGCGCCGGGTTGCCGGAGCACTACCTGGCCGAAGGCGGCAACGTCAACCGCGCCACGGCGGCCGAGATGAGCTTGCCGACCGTGAAGCGCTTCGAGCGCCGGCAGGACTACCTTGGCTTCATGTTGCGCACCATCCTCGATCGCGTGCTGAGCGAGGCCGAGAACGCTGGACTGCTGCCTGCTCGCGTGGATAAGCACTACGACGTCATCTTTCCGCCGATCGATGCCCAGGATGGCGACGCCATCGCCTCCACGATGGCCAAGCTGGTGCCGGCCCTGCAGGCCGCCAAGCAAGAAGGCTGGCTGGCCGACGCAGCGGCGATCAAGCTGCTGCACCGTTTTCTGGGCGGCGAGGCATTCGACGTATCGGACGTGAGCTGAGTGGCCGAGGATCTCGAGCGCGAGATCGCCTGGCTGCGGCAGCACATCGACAAGCTTCAAGAGATCACCAAGACCAACGGCCTGATCATCCGCATGCTGTCGCTCTTGACTCGCATGGTGCTGGCCCAGGCCAAGATGGCCGCCGAAGCGGGCGATGACCTGGACGACGTGCAGCGCCAGTGGGACGAGCGACTGCGGGCATGGCAGGCCGAGAACGGATCCTGACCGATCTCGACGTCGGCCTGTTCTCGGCAATGTTGCTGCGCCGGCCGCTGCGCGACTACCAGCTGCTGGCGGCCCGAGCCATCGCGGATTCGGTTCTGCGCCAGAGAGGTCGAACGTTCACCATCATGATGGCCCGGCAGATGGGCAAGAACGAGCTGTCCGCGCACCTCGAGGCCTACCTGCTGTACGTCCATCGCTTGGAAGGCGGGACTATCGTGAAGGCGGCGCCCACCTTCAAGCCGCAGCTCATCAACAGCAAGATGCGCCTGGAGCGGGTGCTCTCGTGCCTGCCGGGCAGCATGCCTCGCGCGGTGCGCTCCCGCTTCGGCTACATCATGCAATTGGGTGAGGCCGCGATCCACTTCCTGTCGGCCGAGGAATCCTCCAACGTGGTGGGCGCCACGGCCGACCTGCTGCTGGAGATCGACGAGGCCCAGGACGTCTCCGAGGAGAAATACCTGAAGGATTTCCGGCCCATGGCGTCCACCGCCAACACCACGGCCGTGCTGTACGGCACCGCCTGGAGCGAGGACACCATGCTGGCCCGCCAGCGCGCGGCCAACCTGCGAGACGATCCGTCGGCACATTTCGAGTTTCCGTGGACGGAGCTGGCGGCGATCAGCCTTCATTACCAGATCTTCGTCGAGGGCGAGATCCGGCGGCTCGGCGCGGGCCACCCCATCATTCGCACGCAGTACCTGCTGCAAACCATGGACGGCGCCGGCCGGCTGTTCAACCAAGGGCAGCTGGCCCTGCTGAAGGGCACTCATCCGCGCCTGGAAAGTCCCGACGAGGCCGTATACGTCGCCGGAGTGGACGTCGCCGGTGAGGGCGAGCGCGCCCCGGACGAGATCCTGCGAAGCATTCAACCGAAGAAGGATTCCACCGTCGTCACGATTGCCCGCGTGAGCCATCCGCCCGAGCTGCTGGGCGAGCCGCTGATCGAGATCGTTCAGCATCACTGGTGGACCGGCCGCGACCATTCCACTCAATACGGCGGCCTGCTGGAGCTGCTGAAGACGCGCTGGCGGTGCTCGATGGTGTACGTCGACGCCACGGGCGTCGGCGCCGGCGTGGCCAGCTGGCTAGGGCGGGCCATGCCCCAACGGGTGGAGGCCGTGCACTTCAGCCGGCCCGTCAAGTCGGACCTGGGCTACGAGCTGCTGGCGGCCGTCAACGCGGGGCGCGTGCGGATGTACGCCGGCGGCGATACAGCTGAGGGGCGAGAATTCTGGGAGGAGGCGCGGCTGTGCCGTTATGCCATCCACGCCAACACCGCCATGAGCTTCTTCGTCGACGACAAAGATGGCCATGACGACTTCGTGATGAGCCTGGCGCTGTGCGTCAAGGCAGCCGCGGCCGCCAGCCCCGAGCCAGCCGGCGGCATCGTCCTCGCGCGGCGGCTGTACGAGGACGGCCGTTACTGAGGCGAGGCGTCAGGCGTCAGCTATCAGCAATCAGCTGAGCCTGACACCTAACGACTGACGCCTGACGCCTGACGCCTGACGACTATCGCCTGACGCCTGACGACTATCGTCTGACGCCTAACGCCTGACGCCTAACGACTAACCACTAACGACTATCGACTTCGTCGCTAACGGCAGCCTGGCTTCCAGCCGTGTCCCCACCCCGAGCGTGGACTCCACCGTCAGCTGGCCCCCCAGCAGCTCGGCTCGCTCCTGCATGCCGGTGAGCCCGGTGCTGGCCTCGCCGCTCAACAGCGTGGCATCGAAGCCGGCGCCTGTGTCGGCCACGCGCAGCCACAGGTCGTGCTTGTCCGACCAGAGCTCCACCTCTGCCTGGTCAACCCGAGCGTGCCGCACCACGTTCGTGAGCCCTTCCTGGATAATGCGGTAGGCGGCCATCTCCACCTCCTTTGGAGCCCGGGCCGAAAGCCGCGGGGAGCAGAACGCCACCTGGATGCCGGTGCGCATGGTGAAGCGGTCGAAGAAGGCGTCCAGCGCGGGCGCCAACCCAAAGCGATCCAGCATCGGCGGGCGCAAGTCGAGCGATAATCCACGGACCTGGGCAATCGCCTCGTCGAGTGTCCGGCAGGCCTCATCCAGGCGCTCGTCGCGCAGCCTCGCCGGCAGGCGCCGCGCTGCTTCCAGCAGCAGCCGGGCCGCCGTCAGGCCCTGGCCCACTTCGTCGTGCAGCTCCAAGGCAATGGCTCGCCGCTCGCGGTCCTGCAGCCGCACCAGCCGGTATGACAGCTCCTCGAGGCGTTCGCGGCTGGCGGCCAGCTGCTCGAACAGCCTGGCATTCTCCAGAACCAGGCCGGCCCGATCGCCCACGTCCTGCACGAACAGCTCATCCTCCTCGGTGAACGGTTGCCCGTCAAAGTGGCGGTACAGCCCGATCGTCCCCAGCACACGCCCATGGGCCCGCAGGGGCGCCACCAGCACGGCCTCCACGGGCAGGCGCTTGAGCAGATCGCGTACCGGCTGCGGAACGCGGCGCCGCGGTTGGTCTGGCGGATGGAACCAGCGCTCCGCCCGGCCGGTGTCGACCACCGCTCGATAGCGGCTCTCCCGTAACGGCACGGGCCGGCCCTGGAGTAAGCTGGCAATCAGCCGCTGCCGTTCGGGATCTTGATCGTAGACAGCACCCTGCAGGATGTGCAGATAGCCGTCCTGCAGCAGGCGCACCGTGCAGGTGGCGTTTACCCCCCGCGCCAGCTCGCGGGTGACGATCTTCAGCATGGCCTCGACGTCGCGAGTGGCGCTCGAAAGCGCCTCCACGATGGCCGCCAGAGCCAGCCGGCGCTCCACCTCGAGCTCCCGGCGCGCGGCAGCTTCCTTGGTCTGGTTGATGCTGGCTTCCAACCTCTTGGCCAGCTGATCGGCCTTGTGGTGCGCCTGCGCGTTGTCGATGATACCGGCGCCGGATGCCGCCAGCGTCTCGAACATGCGAATGTCCTCGGCGCCCGGGCGGAAGTCCTCGCGCCAGCCGGCGTGCAGCACGCCAGCCAGGCCTTCGCGCGTCGGCAGCGGCGTGACGAACACGGTGTGGGCGCCCTCCGAGGCGTGCTTGGGCCGAGCCGCCGCGAACTCGCTCTGGTCGTAGTTCTCGAACACCAGCGTCTTACCGGCGTCCAGTGCGGCTCGGGTGGCGCCATCCGAGCGCGGGATGCGGACGGTCCGCCAGCCCGGGCTGCGGACGCCGAAGCTGCCGCGCAGGACAATCTTGTTCCGGGCATCGACCGCCACCACGGCCGAATAATCAGCGCCCAGCAGGCGCACGGTGTGCTCGGCCAGCAGCGACAGCAGCTTGCGGATGTCGCGCTCGCGCACGCCCTGGCGGGCCAGGGCGGCCAGCGCCTCGCCCTCCGCGCGGCGGCGCTGCAGCTGCAAACGGAGCTGCAGCGACTCGGTCACGGGGGCCAGCTGCTCGCCAAAGAAGACCAGCGCCTCCGCTTCCTCGGCGCTGAAGTGGCGTGGCTTCAGGCAGCCTACGACCACCACCCCCACCGGGCGAGCACCCGCCACCAGCGGGACTGCCATGGCGGACTTGAGGCCGGCGCCGGCCACCTCTGGCAGGCTGTGAGGATAGGCGGCATAGTCTTCGACCACCACGGCTTGGCCGGACACGAATGCCTGGCCGGGCATGCCTTCTCCGGCGTCCAGCCGCGTCCGGGCCCAGTGGTGGCCGTCGGAGCTGGAGCTCAGGAAGCGCGTCAGCTTGGCGTTGCCGTCATCCCACAGCCACAGGACGGCGGTGTCGCTCTTGAATAGCCGCCGCAGCTGCTCGGTTGCAGCCTCGGCAATGCCGCCTTCGTCGAGCGCCCGCACGGCGGCTCGTGATACCTCGTACAGCGCGCGCAGCACTCGCGAACGCGTGCCACGACGATCGGAGGTCTCGGCAGAGGTCTCGGCGAGAAGCTCGGCGATGCCGGCAACTATACTCGGCATCTTGATGGCGGGGGACGTGCGCCGCACGCATGCTGGGTGAACACCTGGGCCGGCGGCGAGTCATCGTGGCGGCGGTTACCCTCGCGCTTGTGGCGGGCCTCGGCGGCGCTGCTTACTCGCTCGGTCCGTCCCGTGGCGCAGCGGCGACGCCGGTCCCACGCCGTGCTGTGCCCAACACCCCTACCCCGGCCCGCACGGCCGGTCCGACCACGACGCCCGAGCCGCTGCCCCAGGCAGACACCGTCAGCCGGGCCGGAGTCCCAAAGCCACCGGTCGAGCTGGCCGTGCCGTTTGTGGGCGGCGCGTGGCCAGTAGGCCTGTTCGTGCTCAGTACCGGTGAGACGCCGGCCAAGAAGACCGGCTACAAGACGGTGGCAGTCGAGTTGGGCATTCTCAACGAAGCCAGTCAGCCGCTGCTCATTGCCGTCGCCGGCCAGTACAAGGAAGCGGTGTCGCTGTACAGCGAGGGTCGCTGGAAGGGCTTGCTTTTCGTCGGCTTCCGCGGCGCCTCGGGCGAGGACTTGCTGCCCTCCGGCGGCAGTGGCGCCGCCGAGCTGCCACCCGGAGTGTGGGGCCAGACGCACCTGGAGCTGGACGTGCCCCAGGGCGATGCCGCGCCCGCCCTGCGGCTCGGCATCCGCCGCGACGGGATGGAGGACCATCCGCTGGCGGCCATCAGCCTCAAGCCATCGGGCCAGCCCTGGGCGGCCACTGGCGCGGGGCCGACCCCGGTGGTGATCACTGCCACCCCGGGGCCGGCCAGCTCCGCCAAGCCCTAGCTGGGGTTCAGGTCGAACAGCGCGCCGCCGTCGTCCTCATGGCCGAACGCCTGCATGGGCGCCGGGTTGGGCGGCCGGTCGTCGCCGCCATCTGTGCCCGGATTGTTCAGCATCGAGCCCTCACCGGGCGCCTGGATGAGCGGCTGCTCGGGCTCGGCGTGGAGCGGCGCCGCCGTGTTGTCCGCCACCCCGTTGGACGGATGAGATCCGTCGAAATTGTGCGCTGCCATCTCGTTTCTCCTCCTGCCTAGTCGCCGCCCGAGTAGAAGCCGCGGTAGTCGACTACCGCTCCGCCATACTCGTGGCGCACCTTGTAGCTGATGACGTCCTGCGTGAAGTTCATGCCGAACAGCGGCTGGTCCTGCACCAGCAGCACCGGGTTCACCTGGCCGCCGACGAAGCCGAGCTCCACCGTGTCCACCATGCGCGGATCGGCCACCAGAAACCACTCCAGCGTGTTCGTGAGCTGGGGCGAGACGATGACCTCGCAGTAGCCCAGGATGGGATTGATGTCGTTCAGGTTGCCGCCCGGCAGGCCGCCTGATTTCATCAGCTGCAGCGCGGCGAACTCCAGCTCGGGCGGCACAACCACGAACGACGGCTTCAGTCCGATACGCTTGCCGGACGCGTTGGTCTGCTCTTTCATGGTGGTGATGCCGAGCGTCAGGCCGGCCGTGGCCAGCGCATCGACGCGCCGGTTGTGGCCGTGGTTGAACGGCCCGGCAGCGGCGTCGAACAGGTTGTTGCCGTCGTAGATCGCCGTGGCGCGGCCGCCCGACAGGAAGCCGTACACGAACTCAGCCAGCGTGTAGGCCGCCGCCACCGCCAGCTTCTGCGGGATCTGGCGGATAGCCTGCAGGTCGTCGTTGACGATGACCTCACGCGAAATGGCCACGATGTTGCCGTACTTCTTGGCGCTGTAGGTGGCCCGCGTGTCGGTCAGCGACACGGTTGTATAGGGGGTGTCCTCGTTGACTACCGGCAGGGATCCAAAGGACGCCAGACGGATGCGGTCCTGCTGCTTGCAGGAATTTCGGCGCCGCTGAGCACGAATTTGCCCGCTGTCGTGCGGGAAATGCACTGTCAGCTAAGCGTGACGATCTTCACTTTTGGCCTGGCTGGTGACAAACGGGTGACAAAATGCCCGACCGGGTGACAGACGGATGACAGAAATGGATCCAAAGACTTTTCTGACTTTGCTCCGCACGGGATCAGGGATTTGTGCGGCCAAACT
>DATGVV010000643.1:0-4610 GCA_035299885.1 Chloroflexota bacterium
ACGATGGCGCCCTGACCCAAGATGATGGCCGCGCCTGCGATGGCGCCCACGGCCGCGGCTGTGGCGCCCTTGACGAAAGCCCGCACCTGCAGATTCTGGCGGTGGCGTAAGAAATAGCGGCCGATGATCACGTTGAACACCCACACCGGGAAGAAGACGGCGAACGTCGCTAGGCATGCGCCGGCGATACCCGCCGCCAAATAACCCACGAACGTCGCCATGATGACGACCGGGCCGGGCGTGATGATGCCCATCGCCACGGCGTCGAGGAACTGGCGTTCGTTGAGCCAGTGGTAGGTGTCCACCACGCCTTCGTGCAGGAACGGCACGATGGCCAGGCCCGAGCCGAAAGTGAACGCCGCGGCCTTCAGAAAGAACAGTGTCAGCAGCCCAAGCGTTCCGAGCGCCAGACCCGGCACTGCCAAACCCGCCATCTTGAACCCCGGCGCAGCGAGGGCGCCCGCCAGCGGCGCCGCGGCTGCTGGCTTCTTTCTCCACGGCGGTGCGTAGACCCCGATGGCCAGGATACCTGCCAGGACAAATATCCAGGCCAGCTCAGCTCGGGTGACCACCGTGATCGTCACCAGGACAGCTGTGGTGACCCACAGCTTTACGTCTGCGCTGTCGGTCTGCCTGGCCAGCTTCCAGGCCGCCAGGGCGATGATGGCAATCGCCGCTGGGCCAATGCCGTAGAACAGTGCACGGATTTGCGTTAAGCCTTCGAACCGGACGTAGACCGCGGCGATTGCGGTGACCAGAACGAAGGGCGGCAGCACGAATAGGACGCCAACCAGGGTGGCGCCCAGCGCGCCGTAGCGGATGTAGCCAATCCACATCGCCAGCTGAGCCGCCAGGGGGCCCGGCATAGTCTGGGCAATAGCCAGGCCGTCCTGGTACTCGTCTTTGGTAATCCACTGCCGCTGCTCCTGCAGATCGCGCTGCATGTAACCAGCGAGTGCAATCGGCCCGCCGAAGCCAATAGCGCCGAGGCGCAGGAAATACATACACAGATCGCGCAGCGAGACCTTCGCCTCGAGCTCCGTGGGCTGACCGACGGCGGCCGACATTCAAACCATTCTAACGATTGTTAGATGCGCTGATTCACCCGCCCGCCACCACTACCAGCGCCCACAGCCCCAGACCTCCTCCAAAGACCCATATGGCGTCCAACCGGAACACCTGTGCGGCCGCAAATGCCGCCGCCGCCAGAGTCAGCTCCGCTGGCCCC
The DNA here is from genome assembly GCA_035299885.1 of Chloroflexota bacterium. Classification (GTDB taxonomy): domain Bacteria; phylum Chloroflexota; class JAJPGV01; order JAJPGV01; family JAJPGV01; genus DATGVV01. Next base: position 1,229 of record DATGVV010000643.1, read on the forward strand.
CTGAGCGCAGCCATTCCGAGCTGCAGGGTCATGCCCGCCAGTAGGCCGACGAAGGCCGCCATGATGCTGGCCAGCAACGGTTCCAGCACGTGCCTGCCGCGGAACCGCTCCAACAGCTCAGTAAACAACATGGTCATGACTACCGATGGCGCGAAGATCGCGCACGTTGCCAGGGCCGCGCCCACAACTCCGCCCAGCTTGTAGCCGGTAAACGCTGCCGTCACGACCGGTGGCCCGGGGGTGGCCTGGCCGAGCGCCAAGCCGTCTATGAATTCGCGCGGCGTCAACCATTGGTGCAGTTGCGTCACTTCACTCTGGAGCATCGGCGCAATCGTGGCCACGCCGCCAAAAGCAATGGAGCCTATCTTGAGCAACCCAAGAGTCATTGCCCCGAGCGGGGCCTCCCACAGCCAAGCCATGATGGCCGCCACCATCACCATCGATCCCGCGATTCCAATGGGCAGCCAGCGGCCGCGGCGTGTCTGAACGGCCGGCGCAGTTGGCGGCTCGTCATCCGTCTCGCTGCTGCGCCGCGCATAGTAAAGGACTATGCCCGCGCCGAGCGCCCCTACTACAACCAACGCCGGATTGACGTTGAACAGCAGCGCCGCGAAGCCCAGTACCGCCAGGACGGCCGCCGATTGTGATCGCACATGCCGGGCGCCGAGGTCCAGCGTCAGCTGCAGCAGGATGCCGATCAGCAACGCCTCCAGCCCAACGAGGAACCGCTGCACCGAGGGCACGGTGCCCAGTTCGAAGTACACCGCCGAAAGAACGACCATGGATACAAACGCGGGCAAGATCAGGCAGCTGGCAGCCACCAGCGCGCCGCGCACGCCGCGCAGCCTGTAGCCGGTATAGGCCGCCAGATCCACGATGAAAGGCCCAGGATAGACCTGTACCAGGGCCGTCCCATCGCGGAATTCCTCCTGCGTTAGCCAGCCGGGTTTAGTTACAAGCGTCCGAATCTGAGGCATCATCGCCATGCCGAAGCTGGTAGAGCCGATTCTCAAGTAGCCGGCCGCAATATCGCGGAGCGGAACTTGTCTAGGGCAGTGCATATAACGAGTGTTACATGCACTGTGCCGGCTGTCAATAGGTAAGATCATCGAGACAATGGCCGCTGCAAAGAGCTCGGACGCTTGGCGGCTGCTCATCTACACGGTGCCGTCTGAACCATCCAGAAAGCGCGCCTTCATTTGGCGCGAGTTGAAGAAGGCTGGAGCCGTGTACCTGCGGGATGGCGTCTGCGCTTTGCCCGAGCGGCAGGAGGCTGCCGAGGCGCTGGCGGCCGTCGCGGCCAAGGTAGAGGAATTTGGCGGCGAGGCGACGGTAATCGCCGCCGCGAAGCTCCCGTCGGTGCGCGCGCAAGCAATTATCGAGGCGTCCCGGGCGGCGCGGCAGCAGGAGTATCTCGATGTAGCCGACGAAGCAGAGCGTTTCTTGGAGCACGTTCGCCGTGAAACGGAGCACCGCGAGTTCACGTTTGCTGAGCTGGAGGAGTTGGAAGCCGATCTGAACAAGCTGCGTGGCTGGTTTGAGCAGATTCGCAGGCGCGATTACTTTGACGTTCAGGAAGCGGGCCAGGTGCAGGCTGTGCTGGAGAGCTGCGAGGAGGCGCTGAATGCCTTCATGGAAGAAGCTTCCGGCCTGGAGGTGGGACGGTGAAGTGGGTCACCCGGCAGAACATTCACGTCGACCGCACGTCTTGCCCCTGGCTCATCCGTAAGTACATCGATCCCGACGCCGAGTTTGAGTTCGTCCCCCCGGGTACTGATCCCGCTGCGCTGAGCGGCCACACCTTCGACATGCGTGGCGGCGAGTATTCGCATGAGGACGGCAAGTCGACATTCCTGGTGATGGTGGAGCGGCATGGACTGCAGTCGGACCCCGCGCTGATGGAGATGGGGCGCATCATCAGCGATGCCGACGTGCCGCCCAGTCGCACCCGGCGACCCGAGGCAGCCGGGCTTGATGCGCTCATTCGCGGATTTCAGCTGTCCGTAGCCGACGACTATGAAAAGCTGCGGCTCACGGCACCCCTATACGACGCGCTGTATGCCTACTGCCAGGCCAAAGTGGCCCGCCGCCGTCGCGCCGAGGGCACGCCGAGGCCACGGCTGCGCTACACACGTCACGCCGCCGATCACCCTTAGCGTGTCGTAACACCGCTCGCTTCCCATGCGTTCTCTATGGGGCATGGAGCAGGCGGCTTCCTCGGGCGATGCCTGGTACTTCGGCCGCGAGGCCGAGCAGCGGGTCGAACGCGTCCGGCGCTACCGCTCGCGCCAGGAGCGCGGGGCCTTTGGCGCAGCCCTAAAACGGCTCCGGCTGCGCCAGAAGATGACGCAGCGGGATCTGACTACCGCGCTGCACCTGCCCGTGGGTGATATTGCCGCTCTGGAGGCAGGCGAACGCGCGCCGCACAGCTTCGACGAGATCCTGTGGATCGGCGCCGCGTTGGGCCTGAACGTGGTCGAGACCAACCAACTGTTACGGGCCGACGAACGTCGCGAGCTCGACGAAGAGGAGCGCATCCTGTTCATCAAGCTGCGCCTGCAGCTGGCCTACCCCTTCCTGCAGCGCCCTGAAACCGCCCTCGAGTCCTGCATGCGCTGTGGCGCAGTCCTCGGCCGGGAACACCGCTGCCCCCGCTGCGGCTCACCGGCGCTGTAAGTCGTTAGTCGTTAGTCGCTAGTCGTTAGTCCCCGCCCGTCCTTGTGACGCCCACCTAGCAGCGTCTCCACTCGATCCAGGATCCGCGCCGCTACCTCGCGTTTGCTCAGCAGCGGCAGCTCCTCGGCTGCGCCGTCTCGGCCAATCAGCACCACCTGGTTGGTATCGCTACCGAAGGCGGAGCCCTCGGCGCTCACGTCGTTGCCGACGATCAGATCCAGGCGCTTGCGCTGCAGCTTGTCACGCGCGGACTCGAGCAGGCCCTGCGTCTCCGCGGCGAAGCCCACCTTGATCAGCGGCAGGTCTTTGATCGAGGCCAGGATGTCGACGGTCGGCTCCAGGTCGACCCGCAGCGCCGGCCCCTTCTTGATCTTGTGCGGCGCCACAGAGGCGGCGCGGTAGTCGGCGACGGCCGCCGCCATGATCAGGACGTCGGCGTGCGGCGCGAGGCTCCGGACGGCTTCGGCCATGTCGTGGGCGGAGGGCGTGCTTTGCGCCTCGACCCGCTCGGGCGCTGGCACGCTGATGGCGCCGTGCAGCAGGGTCACTTGTGCGCCGCGGCGCACAGCCTCCTCGGCCAGCGCCAAGCCCATCTTGCCCGACGAATGGTTGCCGAGGTAGCGCACCGGATCGATTGGTTCCTGCGTACCACCGGCGGTGACGATGATGCGTTTGCCTGTGAGCGGCCCGGGCTCCAGCATCTGCC
>DATGVV010000644.1:0-2337 GCA_035299885.1 Chloroflexota bacterium
AGAAAGGCAACCTGCACCCGCTCCTCGACCTCGCCGCCGAGCGGCTGCCGGCCGTGAACAACACGCTCGTTGCAAAACGCTCCTACGTCAATGCCAACAAGGACACGGTTCAGAAGTACGTCGACTCAGTCGTCGAGGGCATGGCCCGCGTCAAGAAGGACAAGGGCCTGATGCTCGAGCTAGTCAAGAAGTACCTGAAGGAGCGGGGCGGCAGCGAGCAGGCCCTGGACGAGACGTTCGACTTCTACGCCAACAAGGTCTTCCGCATCCCGCCAGCCACCACCCCCGAGCTATTCCAGGATTCCATTACCCAGCTGGCCGAGAAGAATCCGCGGGCCAAGGGATTCGACCTGAAGATGATGATCGACAACTCGTTTGTGGAGAACGCCGACAAGCGCGGAGTAGGCAAGAGCTGAAGTTCGGTATCTTCGCCCTGCCGACCTACTACGCCGAGACGGACGGCGGCGTCGATGCCTTCTACCGGCGCATCCTGGAGCTGCTGGAGGAGAGCGAGCGGCTGGGCTTCGATGCCGCGTGGGCCAATGAGCACCACTTCCACCCCTACGGCGGCATGATCCCGTTTCCGCCGGTGCTGCTGAGCGCGGTGGCTGCGCGGACCTCTCGCATCCGGCTGGGCACGTCGGTGGCGCTGCTGCCGCTGCACCACCCGCTGGAGCTGGCCGAGGCGTACGCCATGCTGGACCAGGTCTCGGGCGGGAGGCTCGATCTGGGCGTCGGCCGCGGTTTCGTGCAGTACGACTACGCCACCTTCGGCGTCCCGGTCGAAGAGGGCCAGGCGCGGGTGGAGGAAACGCTGGAGGTGATGCTGGAAGCCTGGCAGCGGCAGCCGTTTAGCCATCATGGGCGCTTCTTCCATTTCGAAAACGTGTCGGTGCTGCCGGCGCCCATGCAGCGGCCCCACCCGCCGGTGTGGATCGCCTGCACGTCGAATCCCGAGGGCTTCGCCTGGGCCGGCCGGCAAGGCTTCAACCTGCTGACCGTGGTCCACGTGCGGCCGCTGGAGAAGCTCGCCGAATCGGTCCGGATCTACCGGGACGCCGCGGCCGAAGCGGGCCACGATCCCGCCAGGCTGGAGGTGTCGACTCACTTCCAGGTGTACTGCTGCGAGGACCGCGACGAGGCCGTTCGCGAGGGCTGCGCCGCGATTCGCCGTTACGGGGAGCTGAACGCGGCGGCGCGCTTGCAAGGCAGCGCCACGCTCGCCAGCCGGGACCGCGACCCGCCTGAGGAGCTGATCGCCACGGGCCGCGCGTGCATCGGCACGCCGGACGACTGCGCGGCCATCCTGGCCCAGGCTCGCGACGTCCTGGGCCTCACCGAGGTGGACTGCACGTTCTACTTTGGTGGTATCGACTACGCAAAGGCGCGGCGCTCGTTCGAGCTGTTCGCTCGGGAAGTAATGCCGCGGCTCAGTTCCTCTCCCATTGCGATGGGAGAGGTTCGGTGAGGGCCGTCCTGTTCCTCTCCCATCGCAATGGGAGAGGCTAGGTGAGGGCACCTGGGGCTCCGGGAACCCTCTCCCTAGCCCTCTCCCGCTTCGGCGGGAGAGGGCATGCTCGCTTCGACGGGAGACGGTACGCCATCGGCCCATGGCTGCTGCTGGCCATCCTGAGCGTCGTCGTGTTGGTGCCGGTTGCCCTGATCGTGGCCAACAGCTTCGCCACCAGCCAGCCGGGTCAGGCGGTGAGCTACAGCGTGCGGCCGTGGGTGCAAGCGCTGGGCAGCGCCAGCCTGATGGGCGCGCTGGTCAACACCTTCAAACTCGTGCTCGCGCGCCAGCTGATCGACTTCCCCATGGCCGTGCTGCTGGCCTGGATCCTGGCTCGCACCGACATCCCCGGCACGCACTGGCTGGAGTTCATGTTCTGGCTGGCCTTCTTCCTGCCGGCGCTGCCGGTGACGCTCGGCTGGATCCTGCTGCTGGACCCGCAGTACGGCCTGCTCAACCAGCTGCTGGGGCTGCTGCCGTTCGTGCAGCTGGGACATGGGCCGCTGAACATCTACTCCTTCTGGGGCATCGTCTGGGCGCATTTCGCCGGCGGCACGCTGGCCATCAAGGTGATGCTGCTCACGCCGGCGTTTCGCAACATGGATTCGTCGCTCGAGGACGCTTCGAACATCTCCGGCGGCAGCATGTTCGGCACGCTGTGGCGGATCGTGCTGCCGGTGATGACGCCAGCGCTGACGGTGGTGCTGCTGCTGTCCACGATCTACGCGCTGCAGAGCTTCGAGATCGAGATGGTGCTGGGCTTCCCGATTCGCTTCTTCGTGTTCAGCACGCAGATCTATTTCTTGATCCAGCAGCAGCCGCCGCTG
>DATGVV010000645.1:0-4063 GCA_035299885.1 Chloroflexota bacterium
GACCACGCCAGCGGGTGGCGGAGAAAGCGCTTCTTCAGCGCCGTCCCGCTGCGGCCAAGGCGCTCGCCGGCATCGGACAAAACTCTAGCCGAGCTTGACCGGCTCCCGGCAAGCGGCTAGGCTGCTAGGACAGCTCTTGACCAATCCCCCTCCACCGCAAACCGGCGAGGAGTGCCGCGTCACCGTAGTCGTGCCTGCCCTGAACGAGGCCGAGAACCTGCCCCACGTGCTGCCCAACATTCCGGACTGGGTGCACGAAGTCGTGCTGGTCGATGGCGGGTCCACGGATGGCACGCCCGATGTGGCGCGCAGCCTCTTGCCTGAGATCAAGATCGTGGCTCCGGAGCGCTTCGGCAAAGGCGCGGCGCTGCTGGCAGGCTTTGCCGCGGCCACTGGCGACGTCGTCGTCACGCTCGACGCCGATGGCTCGATGGATCCGGCCGAGATCGCGCGGTTTCAGGAAGCGTTGGTCGGCGGGGCCGACTACGCCAAAGGCTCACGCTATCTGCCGGGCGGCGGCAGTGACGACCTGTCATTCGTGCGAGCGCTCGGTAACGGCTGCCTGGTGCGGCTGGTGCGGCTGCTGTTCGGCTGCCGTTTCACCGACCTGTGTTACGGCTACAACGCCGTTTGGAAGCGCGTTCTGCCGGCCATGGCGCTGGATTGCGATGGCTTCGAGATCGAGACACTGATGAACATCCGCGCCGTGCGCGCCGGCCTGCGCATAATTGAGGTGCCCAGCTACGAGCGGCCGCGCATCTTCGGCGTCAGCCGGCTGAATGCTGTCAAAGATGGCTGGCGCGTGCTGCGCACGATTGCCCGCGAGCGGCTGCGGAGCCGGCGTCCCTACGACAACGGCAGCACCGCGAAAGCCTCGCCCGTCGTCGTGGGCACCGGTCGCGGATCGGGCAGCACGTAAACTCCGGCGATCAGTCGATCGCCAGGCCTCAGGGGTTCTTTGAGAGGCAGCCGCACTCGGTCGTAGACGACCTCGCCCGGCCACCACAGCGCGGTGGGATAGCGGCCCTCTAGCGGGTAGGAATCGTGCTGGGCGAGCACTCCGCCATCCGGCGACAGCAGCTGCACGAACACCGTGAAATTGCGGTCCGGCCGCGAGATCGCCGACCACTCGAGATCGACCTCGAGCGAGGCAGGCTCCGCCGCGAGGGCATGCGCGGTCAGCAGCTCTAGTCCGCCCTGGAAGCTAGCCACCGGCTTAGGCGGCGGTGGCGGGGGCGCTTGGCCAGCGAGCTTCCAGAGGGCGACCTCCACGCCTCGATCGGCGGCCTCGGGCGGATCGGCCGCCACCTTGCCGCCGGCCTCGTCGTACATGCCCACGCGGACGGACAGCGGCACCGCGTTGTGGCGGTCGGACCGGCCATCGGGGCGCAGGCTGAAGGTGTAGCGGTCGACGACGATCTGGCCCGGCTGCCAGAAGTTGGGCGGGTAACTCCCGCGACCGGTAGCTCCGTCGTAGGACGCGCCGGGGCCGTAGCCCGGATCGGGCGAATCGATGTGTATGAAGGTGTCCAACCAGCGATCGGTTGGCTGCTTCAGCCGCCAGTACAGCGTGAGGCCATATGATGCCCCCGGTTCGATGTAGCCGCGCGCCGTCGATTCCGCGCCGAGGAGCTCGACGGCATCGGCGAAGACCGCGTGGATGGGCGTCGCCGACGAGGGTAGCCGCCCCAGGGTGGACGGATAGGCGTAGGCCGGCGCGACCACGACCCTCGGCACGAGCAGCGAAACCGCCACGGCCGCGGCGCCGGCAGCCCAGGCCAGCGCAGGCAACCTGATGGCTCGCAGCAGCTCGGCCCAGCCCATGGCCACCAGCAGCGCGAGGCAGGCAATGGCCGGCAAGAACTCGCGCGCGCCCGGTAGGGCAATGGCGCCCGCATAGGCCACAAGCTCGGCCAGGTTGATCGCTGGCCAGAGCAGGATCAGCCACAGCCAGGGCTGGTGTTCGGTCCGCCGAAGCGCCGCCACCAGGCCCGCTGCCAGGCCAATCAGCCCCAGGCTAGTCGTGACCAAGTACAGCGCTGGCGGCGAGTCCACGCCATAAGCCCCGGTTGAGAACAGTCCGTGCAGGATGCGCGGCAGCGAGTCCAGCATGGCCCGCAAGATGTCGGCGATGGATCCGCTGAACAGGTGGTTACGCGCTTGGGCCACGTGCCCATCCGGATCGGCGATGTGGCCGTTGACAGCCAGCATGCCCGTGAAATCGCCGTACAGCAGCTGGTTGCGAAGCATCCACCAGCCATCCACCACGGCCACCATCACAGCTAGCTTGGCCACGTCCAGCAACCGCGCCCGCCACGTCTTCTCCGCCAGCAGGGCGGCCAGCAGATAGGGCGCGACCAGGCCGGCGGCGTTGAACTTGGCCAGGATGGCCAGCGCTACCGCGAGCGCTGCCAGCCAACTCCACAACCGGGATGGCTTTGCCACCCACAGCGCCAGCAGCAGGATGGTGACGGACGACAGCGCCGTCACCAGGTCGTCGTTGGTGACGAAGGCCGAGAGGGCGGCGAAGGGCGGGGCCGCGGCCAGCGCGAGGCCTGCGCCAAGGCCCAGCCAGGGCCTGTCCGGCGCCGCCAGCCAGCCGAGCCGGACCGCGCAGACCACGGTCACCACCCCACAGGCGAGCGACACGAGCTCGACCAAACGGGCGGCCAGTTCCGTTCCGTGCGGAAAGCCGCTGAAGGGCCGGTGGAACAGGAAGTTGGCGTTGCCGTTCCCGCGGACGTCTCCGGCATGTGGGTTCTGGGCCAGGACGCGATCGAAGTCGTCAGTTGGCACGGGGAACGAGACCGCGGCGCCCAGCAGGTAGTACAGCGGAAACTGCGCGGCTTCCTGATGCGGCGTGGTGCGCCGGTCGGGATCGTTGAGCGTGGGAAAGCGCTTATTCGCCAGCAGGTAGCGCACGTAGCGGAAGTGCTCGTAGCTGTCCGGCCCCTCGAGGATGGGGGTGACCCAGAAGAACTGGCCCGCCACCACCAGGAACAGCCCGCAGATGAGCAGCAGCCCGGTGCGTGGCGAGGCAACCCAGCGGGCGATGACCGCCCCCGGCCGCTGCCCTAGGCCGGCTGCAGCCAGAGCTTGTCCAGGTCCGGCTGGCCCTGGATCAGGCCGTCGATGCGCAGCTGCTCGGCGATGTGCTCCAGGATGGGCCGGCCGGCCTTCAGCCCGAACGGGTAGGGATCCTCGCCGACCAGCTTGGCCTGCTCCGCGAACGCCAGCTCAGGGAACAGCAAGTACCCGTTGGCCGCCTCGCGAGCACGCCGGTAGGCCTCCTCTTTGGAGGCTGCACAGGCGTCAAACAGGCGCTTGGCAAAACTCGGGTCCTGCTCCAGGACGCTGCGCTTGACGGCCAGCGTGTGGTTCACCGGGGTCACCTGGCGGGCCGCGTACAGCTCGGCGATGGTCTGCTGCACCAGTGCGGGCGTCGAAAAGATGCGGACGTTGGGTGTCTCCTCGATCACCACGCTGGCCGAGTCGGCCAGCGCCACGTCCACGTCGCCGCGCTGGATCAGCTCATTCAGCTCGCCGTCGCGCTCCAGATTGATGAGCTTCAGGCCTGGCGTAGGGTCGCGGTCGATGCCGAGCACGCGTCCATGGCGCTTGCTCGCCGGGCGGCCGTTGTACCACGTGATCTCGGTGGCCTGGATGTCATACAGCACGCGCAGCCAGACGCGCAGCCAGACCGCCGCGGTCATCCCGTAGTCGGGCACGCCGAGCTTCTTGCCGCGCAAATCGGCAAATCGGCGGACGCCAGACTTCTCGTTGGCGTGGAAGTTCACGATCAGGCCCAGCGGCTTGCTCATGAACACCGGCAGCGCCTGCCAGCCGAGGTGCGCCCACTCGGGGCGGGTGGAGACTACGAAGTAGTCGGCAATCGAGAACTCGAACACGTCATAGCAGTTCTCCACCAGCTGGCGGTGGAACAGCGCGCCGGGATGGTCGAACTCCCACTTCAGTTCGGCGCCTTCGACTTTGACGGCGCCATCAACCAGCGGCTGCAGGCGGGGGTTGTGCGAGTGACCGGCTTTCAGCTTCAACGCCATCG
>DATGVV010000646.1:0-14563 GCA_035299885.1 Chloroflexota bacterium
TGGCAATCGACCGGTACTTAGTGCGATGCCCCAGCCATTGCCGGTGCGACGGCCCCCAGCGGCTCGATGAGCGAGCCCGCCAAGTGGCGCTTACGGAGCGTTTTCAGGGCAGTAATCGCCAGGATGGCGGCGATCACGTCAAAGGCCACGGCCAGCATAAAGATCGGCAGCCAGCTGCCGGTGGCACCCTGGACGAGGTTGCCGACTGGTACCAGCAGCGAGGCCGTACCCTTGGCCGTGTACAGCATGCCGTAGTTGGTCGTGGCGTACCTACGGCCGAAAAGGTCGCTGGAAGTGGCAGGGAACAGCGAGTAGATCTCGCCCCAGCCGAAGAACGTGGCCGCCGAGAAAAGTACGAACAACAGCGGATTGCTGGCCGTTTGAATAAGAAGCACGATGGCGCACGCCTCCAGGCCGAAGGCCAGGAACATGGTGTTCTCACGCCCGATATGGTCGCTGACCCAACCCCAGAACGGCCGCGTCAGACCGTTGAGGATGCGGTCCAGGGACAGCGCAAAGGGCAGCGCCGCCATGGTTATCCAGCCGAGGCTGACGATCGTCTTATCGACTTTGAAGTCGGTGGCAATCGGCGCCAGCTGAGCGACGGCCATGAGGCCACCGGTGGCAACCATGGTCATCATGCCGTACATCAGCCAGAAGACTGGTGTGCGCAGCGTCTCCACGGGCGTGTAGTCGCGGCTCGTCTGGGCCGTGTGGATCGCCATTTGGGCCAGCGAGAGCTCGCCCGGCCTCGGCGCGCGCATCACCAGGGCTGCCAGGATGACGATGATCCCCTGGCCGATGCCAAAAGAGAAGAACGCGTCGGCGTAGCCCTGGCGCTGAATCATGTTGGCGATCGGCACCACTGTCAGTGCCGAGCCCATCCCGAAGCCAGCAGCGGTCAGCCCGGCAGCCAAACCACGGTGGTCGGGGAACCACTTCAGGGCATTGCCCACACATGTGCCGTAAACAGCGCCCGCGCCAATGCCGCCGATGATCGCCCCGGCATACAGCGCGGGCAGCGACGCGGCATAGGAGTTCATCACCCAGGCGATGCCGACCAGCAGGCCGCCAATGCCAACCACCAATCGCGGGCCAAAGCGGTCCACGAAGTACGCCTCGAATGGCACCAGCCACGTTTCGAACAGGACGAATAAGGTGAAGGCGAGCTGGATCGCCGCCCGACCCCAGTGGTACTTATTGTCAATGGGCCCAACGAACAGTGTCCAGCCGTACTGGAGGTTGGCGATCATGACCATGCCGAGAATGCCCACCACCAACTGCCACCAGCGGTTACGGAACAAGCCGCCGCTAGTCATTTGCGACGGCGCAGAAACAGTCGACATCAAAATCCCCTTCTCGAACTGAAGAATTGCAATGAGAACCGAACTTCAAACCGATACGAAAATGCCTGACATCCTGTGCGCCTGCTAACCGATAAGCAACCTCGCTCCCCTTAAAGTACTCAAAAAAGGGCCCGGTTGTTACGTCAAGGCGAATGGCGGCCTTACGCCCGCAACAGCCTCACCTGGGATTTCAATTCCGCGTTCTGTCGGCGACCTTCACCGGCGTAGCGGCGATGGGCGCCGCCTTCACGGCTTCGAGCATGTCCTTCTCCCCTTCCGCGGTGGCCATGCGGATAAACTCGGGCGGCACTTCCACGCCCATCTCGCGCCAGTTCTGGTTGCAGTAGTTCTGCAGCTTGGCCACGTGCTCGGCCTTGAGATGGCCGAAGCGGCCCTGACCCTTGAGGTACTCGATGACGGGCACCATTCGCTCGGGCACGAAAAACTCGTAGGTGCGCGTCTCCGGGTCGTACTCCCACATCTGGAACATGCCGCATTCGACGACCAGCCGGCCCAAATCTATCGTGTTGGGAGTCTCGTATACGAACCCCTTCTGGCACGGGGTGTATACGTGCAGGAACGCAGCCCCCTTGTAGTTCAGCCCCTTGCGGACTTTGTTCATGAAGTCCACCGGGTAGCCCACCGTCGCCGTCGCCACATAGGCCTGCGGGTGGCCGGCCGCCATCATCTTGGCCAGCTGCTTGGGCCACAGCTTCTTGCCCTCGGGAATCATCGGGCCGGGCGGCGTGAACGTCGTCATGCCGCCGTAAGGCGTCATCGGCGACACCTGGATGCCGGTGTTCGCGTACTGCTCGTTGTCGTAGCAGATGAACAGCGCGTCATGGTTGCGGTACAGCGCGCCCGAGATCGGGCCCAGGCCGATGTCGCTGGCCGAGCCGTCGCCGGCCATGACGATCACGTTGGGGTACTCGCCCTTGTACTTGCCCTTGCGGATCATGGCCTCGTAACCGGCCGCCACGCCCGACGTGAATGAGCCCGAGCTGGCGATTGCCACGTGCGCCCAGGGAATCGAGTACGGCGTGTTCAGGTACGACGAGTTGGCCACATACATGCAGCCGGTCGGGCCCACGGCGATGCTGTTGTCGCCGGCCGCCTTGAGCGTCCAGCGGTACTCGATCGCCGGGCCGCAGCCGGCGCATGTCCGGTGGCCGGCAGCGTACGGGTCCGTTTGGGGCAGGTCCGGCTGGAAGTGGCGCGCGTCGGTGCGGAGCTCGAACAGCGGTAGGAATTGCTTCTCGACTTCTACTGCCATGTGATGTTCCTCCTTTAGTCCTCGAAGCCCACCCAGTGGGTCATCTTCTCGATTTCTCCGGCCTTGGCGACCTTTACCAGCTTGTTAATCATCCACTCGAACTCGTGCATAGGGATCGTCTCGCCACCCATGCCGGCCATGAACGATGTGACGAGAGGTCGTTCGCGCAGAGGATACAGCGCCGTGCACAGGTCGAGCGCCAGCGAGCCGCCGCTGGTGGCGCCGCCCAACGCCAGGTTGGTTTCCACCACGCCGATGGCCTTGACGTGTCCCAGCAGCTTCTGGATGTCCTCCGTGGGGAACGGCCGCACCCACAGGAGCCGCGCCACGCCAATCTTGTGGCCCGCCTCTCGCGCGTGGTCCACAGCAGCCCGCGCGGTCACCGAGTGAGCGCCCTGCATAAAGAACACCGCCTCGGCGTCCTCGACCTTATAAGTCTCCACGAAATGCTGGTATTTGCGCCCGAACATTTCGCCGAACCGATCCGTAATCTCGCGGATGACCGGCACCGCCCCTTCCATCGCCGCGGCGCGGCCGAGCTGCAGCGACGGCCCCTGCTCGGGCATGATCTGCGGCCCGTGGGACACCGGCCGCCTGGGATCGAGCGCATAGGGCAGCTTGTACGGCGGCAGGAACTCGTCCACCAGACTCTGGTCCGGCAGGTCCACGTCACCCGAGATATGGGACACGAAGTACCCGTCCTGGCAGACCATCTGCGGCAGCAGCACGCGATGATCCTCGCCGATGCGGAAGGCCATCAGGTGCTTGTCGAACACTTCCTGCGGCGACTCCGCCCAGCCCATCAGCCAGCCCATGTCGCGCGTGCACAGCGCGTCTGTGTGCTCCGAGCCAAAGTCGCCCGGTGGGTCCAGCGTGCGGTCGGCGATGGCCATGTGCACCGGCACGCGTGAGCCGGAGATGATCGAATACTCCTCATAGGCGTAAGTAACGCCTACGCCGGAGCTGCCGGTAAAGGCCCGCGCGCCGCAGGAGGCCGCGCCGTGAGCCGCGCTGAGCTGCGAATGCTCGCCGTCGGCGTGGATGAACTCGGCGTCCAGCTCGCCGTTGGCGATCATCTGCGCCAGCTGCATCATGATCGCCGTGTAGGGGCGGATCGGGAACGCGGTCACCACGTCCACGTCGGCGTACTTGGCTGCCAGCGCGGAGGCGGTGCAGCCGCTGATTCGCACGCTCTTGATCTTTCGCCGGTCTACGGCTTGTTCGGGTGTTGCAACAGCCATGGCCTACTCCAGTACCTCCCCAATGAGTTCGAACAGCTCCTCGCGCTGCCGGCCGTGCGCGCCGATGGTCGTGGCGAAAGCGGTCTCCATGCGGATCACCCCGTCGGTGAACTCGAGTTCGGGCACGGCCTCGAGACAGCCGGTGGGGCATTCCTTGATGCACACGCCGCAGCCCTTGCAGTAGTCCGTCCGCACGTAGTAGCTGCCGTTCTTGCGCTCGGTGCGCGCAATCGATACGTCCGGGCACACGATGTAGCAGTTGTCGCACGCGTTGCACGTGCCGCAGCTGAAGCAGCGGTTGGCCTCGCCGACGGCCTCATCCTCGTTGTAGTTGAGGTTGACCTCGACGTACGAGCTCAGCCTTTCCGACAGCGGCACCTGCCGCTGCGCCACGCGCGGGAAGTGCTTGAAGTAGTTGAGGTTGAGCCGGTCGATTTTGATGACGTCCGGCTCGGGCGCTTCGGGGAACACGTGGCCGTTGAGGAAATGGTGGATGTTGGTGGCCGCTTTGTGGCCGGCGCCAACCGCCTGCACCACCATCCCGGCGCCCTGGACCGCGTCGCCCGCGGCGAAGATGCTGCTGCCGTCAACCCGTCCGTACTCGTCAGTCTTGAGCAGCCCGCGTTCGGTGCGGAACTGCTCGGGCACGTACGACAGGTCGGCGTACTGGCCGATGGACACGATCACGTCGTCGACGGCAATGGTGTCCTCAGTGCCCGCGATCTCCTCGATCTGGCTCGGGATCTTCGCGCCCGGCCTGCACTTCACGATCCGGATGCCAGTCACCTTCGTGCCGTCGTTCAGGATCTCCTTGACGACGGTGTGGTCCATCACCGTGCCGCCCTCTTCGCGGACGATGTGCTTCTCCTCAGACAGGGCGGGCGCATCGACCTCACTCTCGAAGCAGATGAACATCACCAGCTCGCCGACCTTGCGACGGGCCAGCCGGACCACGTCCACGGCCGTGTTGCCGCCGCCGATAACGGCCACGCGCTTGCCGATGGCGTGCGGCCGGCCCTGGGCTTCATCGGTCAGGAAATCCTGGCCATAGTGGACGCCCTGCTTGGTGTCCTCGCCCTGCAGGTTGAGCTTGCGGCACTGGGTAAGGCCCACGCCCAGGAAGGCCGCGTCGTAGCCCTTGAGGTGGTCCCAGGTGATGTCCTTGCCCAGCCATTTGTGGCACTCGAACTTGATGCCCAGCGCCTTGAGCCGGTCGATCTCCTTGTCCAGGATTTCTTCCGGCAGGACGAACTCGGGCATGCCCCCGCGCAGCAGGCCGCCGGGCTTGCCCTGACCTTCGAATACGGTCACCTGGTAGCCCTCGCGGGCCAGCTGGTAGGCCGCGCTCATGCCGGCCGGGCCGGAGCCGATGACGGCCACGCGCTCGGACCGGGCGGCCTTTGGTTGGACCACGTCGTTCGGCAGGCTCAAGCCGTAGTCGCCCAGGAAGCGCTCCACGCAGTGGATGCCTATGGCGTCATCGTAGTCGCCGCGGTTACAGGCGGTTTCGCACGGGTGGTAGCACACCCGGCCGGTGATTGTCGGGAAGGGCATGTCCTCCTTTATGAGGCTGTACGCCTCCAGGTACTTCTTGTCCTTCACCAGGTCCAGGTAGCCCTGGATGCGCTCACCGGCGGGGCAGGCGTGGTTGCACGGAGGCTTCTTGTCGCGATAGACCGGCCGCACCGTGCGCCAGTTGCCCGTCGGGAACAAGTCCTGCCCCTTTTCCTGGGTAGGCGCCGGCGTCACCCCGGCAAACGGCACCTTGAGGTGCTCGGGAATGCGTGTTCCTTTGGTTGACATGTACCCCCCTAAGCCGCGACCAGCGCGGGATTTTCTTTAACCACGAAGTTCTCGACGCCCCGCAGCATCGAGTCGACCTGGCCGACCACCTGCTTGAGCGTGTCGATCTTGACGATGCCCGTCGCGGCGGCGGCGGCGCCGATGATCGGCGCGGCCACGCCGATGCCGATCTGCTTGCGCTCGGCCGCACCCTCAGTCGAGAGGCGGTCCAAGCCCAGCTCAGCCAGCGATTCCTCGTAGATCCAGCTCTGGTCGGCCAGACCCACGGCGTCTATGCAGACCAGCTTCCTGACCTTCGACGGGTCCGGCAGGAAGCGCCAGATGTAGTCCGGATCGCGGTGTGTGTTGACCACCACCACGCCCTCGCCCGGCGGCGTGTTGCGGGTGTAGTTGACAGCCTTGATAAGCGTCTCCTCCATCAGGACGACGATGTCCGGATGGGGGTTCTCGTAGATGAACTTGAACTCGATCGGCGTGTCGCTCAGCCGCGCGTACTTGCGAATGAGGCAATTGGTGCGGTCCGGTGCGTCGACGTAGTCGGCGATGTACTGCGTCTGGCGGCCCTCCAGCCGACCGGCCGTAGCCAGGCAGTTAGCCACGTCGCGCGCCTCCTTATCCATGATGATGCCCCGGGTCCAAACGGTTATCTCGTGATAGAACACAGGCTCTCCTCCAGGTCTTGAATGGTGATGTTCTCCTCTTTGGTGGTCTCGGCCAGCAGCCGCGCGCGCCGCACGGCTGAGGCAATGTCAGCGCCAGTCATGCCGCTGCTCCGCTTTGTCATGCCGGGCGCCAGCGAGACATCCGCTAGGTGCAAACGCCAGATGGCTTCGCGGTCGTCGTCGTTCGGCAGGGGCACGTCGAATACGTAGTCGAAGCGGCGCTTCACGGCCGGGTCGATCAGCTCAGGCCGGTTGGTCGCGGCGATTACCGTGACCTCGGGGAACGCCGCGAGATCGTCCAGCTCGCGCAGCAGCTGGCCGACCATCCGCTGCATCTGCTCCAGGCGGCTGTCGCCAATGGCCTCGAGTTGGTCCAGCAGCAGCACGCACGGCGCGTTGTGGCGGGCCTTGGCGAACACGTCCGCCAGCGCCTTCTCAGACTCGCCCAGCCACTTGGAGTACAGCAGCGGCCCATCGACCGCAATGAGCGGCAGCTTCAACTCCCCCGCCACGCTCCGCGCCAGCAGCGTCTTGCCTACCCCGCTGGGCCCCTGCAGCAAGACCCCCCGCGCTAACCCCGGCCGCCCCACGATAGCCCGCAAGCTCTCCTTGAGCCGCTCGTATCCGCCCACATCCCCGAACGTCTCGACGCTCTGCTCCCGCACCACCTCCCGCCCAGCCGTAGGCTCCACTGAATGAAACGCCTCGAGGAAATCCCCGGAGGTAATTCCCTCTCCTGGTAGGAGAGGGCTAGAGAGGGGTTGACTACCAGTCGACAGGCGACGGATCGCCGCCATCCCAGCTTCTTGACAGAACGCTTCTAAATCCGCCCCAACAAACCCCGATGTCCGGTCTGCCAAACCAAGCAGATCAACATCAGGAACCAACGGCATTGAGCGGGTGTGGATGCGCAGAATTGCCAATCGCGCCGAGCGGTCCGGCTGCCCGATCTCGATCTCGCGATCGAAGCGGCCAGGCCGGCGAAGCGCCGGGTCGAGCGCATGTGGCAGGTTGGTGGCGCCAATCACCACCACCTGCCCGCGGTTCACGAAGCCATCCATCAACGCCAGGAACTGCGCCACCACCCGCTTCTCCACCTCACCCAGGACCTCCGCCCGCTTGGGCGCGATGGCGTCGATCTCGTCGATGAAGATGATGCTCGGCGCCTGCGCGGCAGCGTCCTCGAACAGCTGCTTGAGGCGCTGCTCGCTCTCGCCGTAGTACTTGTGCATGAGGTCCGGACCGTTCATGTGCAGGAAGTTGGCCCGGCACTCATTGGCCACCGCCCGGGCGAGCAGCGTCTTGCCCGTGCCCGGCGCTCCGTGCAGCAGCACGCCCTTGGGCGGGACCACCCCCAGCCGCTGGAACAGCTCCGGCCGCAGCAGTGGCAGCTCGACGATTTCGCGGACGCGGGCCAGCTCGGCGTCGAGCCCGCCCACGTCCTCGTACCACACCCCCGTGTCGGTGAACGGCCCTTGTGCCTCCTCGACCTGCACCAGCGTATGGCGGTCGATGATCACCGGCCCTTCCGGCGTCGTGCCCGTCACCCGCAGCAGCTCGCCGTGGCCCGCCTGGATCAGGCTGCCCAGGCCGGCGACGACGCCATCCAGCTGTATCGCCATCTCGCTCGATTTCAGCGTCGCCGTCAGCTTGGAGCGCTCGGCCTTGATCGCCAGTGCCTGCCCGGCCGGGACCACCCGCAGGCTGAGCGGCTCACCCAATCCCACCTGCGTAGCGCGCCGCAGCAAGCCATCGATGGCCGCCATCTCTTTGGACTGGCCAGCATCAAGGGCGAGCCTCGCAAATGCCAAGGATTGAGAGCTCTCACCCTGCACTCCGCTCAGTGCCACGGTGTCCCCCTCAGCAGCCCCAAGGTGGCCGGCCATATCGGGATGGACGCGCACCAAGCCGCATCCGAGGTCGCCCAGCGCAGCCAGGCCGGCCCGGAGGGTCACCGTCCGGCCGCCGTTGACGTGGACGGCTCGCGCCTGGGCGCGCTGCCACTGGACGTCCTCGCGGCTGAGCACCGTCACAGAGAATCTCCGCGGCTGCGGATGGCCGCCTCGATGCCGTCCAGGTGGCGCATCATGGCCTGAAAGGCGCCATCCGGGTCACGCGCCTTGATCGCGTGCAAGAGATCGACGTGGCCTTCCACGGACCGCCGAGCTCGCTCGGGCGACTGCAGGTTCAGCTTGCGCGACTCCACCAGCAGGTCCATGCAGGACTCTACAAGCAGCAGCAGCACCCGGTTTCCCGAAGCTTGCGCCAGCGTGTGGTGAAACCGCGTGTCCTCCTCGATGGCCAGCTTGCCGGCGCGGGCTTTGGCCTGCTGCTTGTGCGTCAGCTCCTCGAGGACGGCAACGTCGGCCGCGGAGGCTTTCTCCGCGGCCAGCCTGGCGATATGGGGTTCGATCACTCGCCGCGTCTCCAGGATGTCGTGCAGCAGGTGCTTGCGGCCGCGCAGCAGCAGCGCCAGCGGCTGCACCAAGTCCTCGTCGGCCACCTCTTTCACGAAGGCGCCAGCGCCTTGGCGGCTTTCGATCACGCCCATCAGCTCCAGCTGCCGCATGGCCTCGCGCACGGATGGCCGCGACACTGCCAGCCGGCTGGCCAGCTCGCGCTCCGATGGCAGGCGGCTGCCCGCGGTCAGGTTGCCGTCGCCCATGAGCTGCAGGATCTGCGTGACGATGTCCTCCCACAGGCGCGATCGCTTGATCGGCTCGAACGACAGCACCGGGGCAGGCTTGGCGGCGAGTGAGCGTGCCACTTTGCGCCTCAGGATAGCAGAATTGGTCTGACCACCTGGCCTTCTAGCCGAGGTGGGCGAAGCGTTTGTCGCGTTTTTCGACCTGGCGCAGCACGTCCGTTTTGGCCTGGTTCCAGGCCTCCCGGAAGGTGGGCAGGTTCATCGCTTCCCGCTCAAAGCGATAGATCAGCATTTCCCCGCGTGGCAGCGCGTCGTAATCATCCGCGTGCGCGAACCGCACCTCGCGTGTTTCCGGCTCAAACGTCACGAAGTGCGCGGCCGCCGGATGCGTCTGCAGCTCCTCGCGAGTCTTCTCCAGCACACTGTTGAAAGGCGTATTCAGCACATCCATGGCGGCAAATCTTACCAGATTGGTCAGACCACCTGACTAGTGGAGCACCCTAGGCCGTGCGCCGCGCGCGTGATAACGCAGACCTTGTCCTGAAGTCTCATGGGGCCATAAGATACGCCAAGCACATGATCAGTATTCACGGGTTGGTCAAGCAGTTCCGGATGGCCGATGGCGCCGTCATGGCCATTAACGGCTTGGACCTCGAGGTCGCCGAGGGCGAGTTCTACGTCATCGTCGGCGCCAGCGGCTCGGGCAAGACGACGCTGCTGCGCTGCGTGGCCGGCCTCGAGACGCCGGATGCAGGCCAGATCGCGCTCGCGGGCCAGGCAGTTTCCTCCGACAATCCGCCCTGCTGGGTGCCGCCGCAGCGCCGCCGCCTGGGCATGGTCTTCCAGTCTTATGCCGTCTGGCCGCACATGACGGTGTTCGCCAACGTGGCCTTGCCGCTGACCGATGGCGTGCAGCGCATCCCCAAGAGTGAGGTGGCCCAGCGCGTCCACGAAGCCCTGACGATGGTCGAGCTGGAGCACGTGGCCCAGCGCCCGGCTACCCTCCTCAGCGGTGGCCAGCAGCAGCGGGTGGCGCTGGCGCGGGCCATCGCCGTCAACTCGAAGCTGCTGCTCATGGACGAGCCGCTCAGCAACCTCGACGCTCGCCTGCGAGAGGAGGTCCGCGGCCGCATCCGCGACCTGGCCAAGCAGCTCGGCTCGACGGTGCTGTACGTGACCCACGACCAGGTCGAGGCCATGGCCGTGGCCGACAAGATCGCGCTGATGCAGCACGGCCAACTGCTGCAGGCGGGCACACCTGCCGAGCTCTACAACACCCCCACGCGCTTTGAGGTGGCCGAGTTCTTCGGCTCGATGAACTGGCTGTCGGGCACAGTGCTGCAGCCCGGCCTGGCGGATACGGCCATCGGCCCGCTGCGCTTCGCAGCAGCCGGAAACGGCAACCAGGTGAAGCTGGGCTTCCGTCCGGAGGCCCTGTCCCCTCTCCCGTCACAACGGGAGAGGGCTAGCGTGTGGGAACCCGGAGAAGAGGAAAATCTCCTCACTGGCAGCTTGGTCTCCAGCACATTCCTTGGCGATCAGTTCCTATTTCGCGTCCAAGTCCAGGATCAGCTGCTTCTCGGCAAGAGCCGCCTGCGCCCGGCTGAGCACGACGGCAGCATCCAGGTGGCGATCGATCCCGCCAACATCATGATCTTTCCGGAGGCCTGAACATGGCGTTTTTCCTGACTCAGCGGCGACCTCTGAAGCCACGCGAAGAGTGGACGGTCACCCTCGACCAGCACCTGGTCTGGATGAAGCAGCAGCACGAGGCCGGCAACATCATCATGTCCGGCCCGACGCCCGACCGCAAGATCGGCATGTACCTCATCCGCGCCAAGGATCGGGCGGAAGCCGAGCGGATCGCCTCAGGCGACCCCTATACGGTGGCCGGCTTCACCACCTTCGAGCTGATCCAATGGGAGATCCACCAGATCATGGGCATCGGCCCGTTCACGGCGACGGAACTAGGCCTCCACTAATTTTCGAGATCATCCGCGACATTCACCAGCAGGGCACGACTGTCCTACTGGTCGAGCAAAACGCGCGCAAGGCGCTGGCCCTGGCCGGCAGCGCCTTCGTCCTGGAGCAAGGCTGCATCGTGCTCTCCGGCACTGGCGCCGAGCTGCTGAACAACGAGGCTGTCGTCCGTGTCTACGTCGGCAGCGTGAAGGCATGACGCGACTAGACCCTAAACCCCAGACCCCAAACCCCAGACCCCAGACCCGAAACCCAGAATCATGATGCACCCTGCCCTGCTCATCGTCGGCGCCATCCTGGTCATCTTTGCCTCCTGCGAGCTGTTCGTGAACTCCATCGAGTGGCTCGGCCGCAAGCTGCACGTCTCCGAGAACGCCGTGGGCACCGTCCTGGCCGCCATCGGCACCGCCTTGCCCGAGAGCATGGTGACCTTAATCGCGCTGGTTTTCAGCCACGGGGGAGCGGTGGAGCAGAGCATCGGCATCGGCGCCATCATCGGCGGCCCGCTGATGCTGGGCACGATCGCCTACTTCTCAGTCGGCCTCACCACCCTGCTGTGGCGCAAGAAGCGCACGCTCGGCACGCGCCTAGAGCTCGACCAGATCGGCGTCTCGCGCGACGTGCTGTGGTTCATGGCCATTTTCGTGGTGGCCATCGGCTTCAGCCTGGTGAGCTCCTACCCCATCAAGGTCCTGGTCGCGCTGGGCCTCATCGGCGCCTACTTCGTCTACGTCTTCGGCCAGCTGGGCAAGGAAGCCGGCGAGCAGCGCGGGCTGCATCCGCTGCACTTCCACCGCCGCGTGTCGATCCCCGACACCTGGCGCGTCATCGTCCAGGTGGCTCTTGGCATCGCCGGCATGATCTACGGCGCGCACCTGTTCGTGGAGAACCTGTCCGAGGTGGCTGAGGGCGTCGGCCTGTCGGCAG
This sequence comes from Chloroflexota bacterium, assembly GCA_035299885.1. GTDB lineage: Bacteria > Chloroflexota > JAJPGV01 > JAJPGV01 > JAJPGV01 > DATGVV01. The sequence continues at coordinate 11,880 of DATGVV010000646.1, forward strand.
TGGTGCTTTCGATCCTGCTGAGCCCCGTGGCCACCGAGCTGCCGGAGATCATGAATGCGGTGCTGTGGGTCCGGCAGGGCAAGGAGGACCTGGCCGTGGGCAACGTTGCCGGATCGATGCTGGTCCAGTCGGCCATCCCCTGCGCCCTGGGCCTGGCCTTCTCACCCTGGAAACTGAGCTTCGAGCCTCTGGCCGGCGTGGCCGCCATCCTGATCTCGGTGCTGTTCGTGTTCGCCAGTCTGCGCGCCAGCCGCCTCAGCGCACGGCGGCTGCTGTCCACGGCCGTCCCTTATGTCGCCCTCGTGGCCGTGCTCGTGATCTGGCGATGACCCTCGAGGACATCCTCCAAGCGCAGCAGCGGCTCCGGGACATCGTCCAGCAAACGCCCCTAACCCACTCATCTACCTTCTCGCGATTGGCCGGAGCCGAGGTCTACCTCAAATGCGAGAACCTGCAGCGCACCGGCTCGTTCAAAATCCGCGGCGCCTACAACCGCCTGGCCCTCCTCTCGCCGGCCCAGCGCAAGCGCGGAGTGATCGCCGCTTCCGCCGGCAACCACGCCCAGGGCGTAGCCTTGGCTGCCAAGCTGCTGGGTATCGAGGCCACCGTGTTCATGCCCGAGAACACGCCGCTGGCCAAGGTGGCCGCCACCCAGGGCTACGGCGCCACCATCCGCCTGGAAGGCCAGGACTACGACGATGCCTGCCAGGCCGCCCTGCGCTTTCAGGCGCACAGCAAGGCGATTTTCGTCCACCCCTTCGACGATGAGGCGGTCATCGCCGGTCAGGGCACCATCGGCTGCGAGATCCTCGACCAGCTGCCGGAGGTCGACGCCATTGTCGTGCCCGTGGGCGGCGGCGGCCTCATCTCCGGCATCGCCCTGGCCGCCAAGGCGCTCCGCCCGGAGGTGCAGGTCCTCGGAGCGGCGCTGCACGAACTGTCCCCTCTCCCGTCGCGACGGGAGAGGGTTAGGGTGAGGGAACCTGGAGCGGCACGTAACCCTCTCCCCCAGGGAGAGGGAGCTAGGGCCACCATCGCCGACGGCATCAACGTCCGTGAGTCAGGCACGCTCACTCTGCCGCTCATCGATCGCCTGGTCGACGATGTCGTGACGGTCGAGGAGGAGGACATCTCCCACGCCATGGTGATGCTGCTGGAGCGCTCCAAGCTCGTGGTCGAGGGCGCCGGCGCCGTAGGCCTCGCCGCCCTCCTCGCCGGGCGCGTCGAGCTCCCTGGCAAGAAGGTGGCCGTCGTCCTCAGCGGCGGCAACATCGACGTGAATCTCATGGCCCGCATCATCGAGCACGGCCTGGCCACCTCCGGCCGCTACCTCATCTTCGAAACCTGGCTGCAAGACAAGCCTGGCGAGCTCCTCAAAGTCCTCCAGATCCTGCTCGACGAGCGGGCGAACATCCTGAGCGTCGAGCACCGCCGCCCCGCGTCGTTCCCCGAAGTGGAGGTCATGCTCACCGTCGAGACCCGCGACTTCGCCCACGGCGAGCGCCTCCTCGACCGCCTCCGCGCCCAGGCGTACCGCGTCAACCGCCTGCAGCTAGGCCGTAGTTAGCCGACCAGGTCGAGCAAGCCCTCAACCAGCTCCCGCATGTTCTCCTGAGGTAGCCGGCCGACCCGCCTTCCCAGGCGCTCCGTCGAGAGCGTCCGGATTTGGGAGATCTTCACCCATGACTCGCGTCGCAGAACGTTGAGGGGGATCTTCCAGGTCAGCGGGTAGCCGACTCGCTGCGCCTGGCTGGTCAGCGCCATGGCGATAACCGTTCCCGACCGCTCATTGAACACGTCGTGGCTCAGTACCAGCACTGGTCGTCGGCCTCCCTGTTCGTGACCCCGCACTGGGCGCAGGTCCGCCCAATAGATGTCTCCCCTTAGGATTCGGGCCATTCGGCCTCAGCCGAGAGCCACTCGTCGGCGAGCTCGCGTTCCTCAGAGGAATCAAGCTTGGCCAGCTCGGCCAGGAGGCGATGCTTCCGCGTCCTCTGCTCTTTGAGACACAAAAGAGCGGCGTTGATGGCGCGGCTCCGGTTTGGGAACTCGCCCGCCTCGACTAGCCGATCTACTTCACGGAGAAGTGTGTCGTCAATGGTGACCGCGACTTTAGCTACCGGCATCAGTATGACAAAATAGCATACCTTCGCTCCATCACGAATATCCAAGCAGAAATTCCTTCGCCTGCCTCTGGTCCGCGACATTGTGATTTGACCCAAATGCTTGCCGCCCCACCACGCATAAGGTTGCCGCGTCGACTTCGTCAACCGCTCTGGTCAGTCCTAGTCTGTGAAGCAAAAGGTTGCCGCGAATTGCAGGAGAGACGCAAAAGGTTGCCGTGAAAATCGCTTAAGCTCGCGTGCTGGGTAGGCACAGGCGGACGGACGGCCGCACTTGACCCGATCAGACCCCACGGGCGTTTAACTGTGTCACGCTCCAGGTCTTCTAAGGGCGCGGCAATGTCACCGTCGCCGATGGCGAAGGATATAGTAGCCTGGGCCGGTTGCGTACATCAGCCTGCTGGGAGATCAAAGTGCGATGGAACCCGGCTCCCCATGCTGTGATGAGATCTGCTCTTGTTAGATGCTCAGGTGAATATATACTTGACACAAGGCTAACTTTCCTGTAGAGTGGTCTTAGATGACCGCTTGGCTGGCTTGGTTTCACTCGCGATGTGCTTC
>DATGVV010000647.1:0-17026 GCA_035299885.1 Chloroflexota bacterium
CTGATCTACGCTGAGACCGAGGAACGAGCGCGCTTCATCGGCTCCAGCCGCAACATTTCCAAGCTCTCGGCCATGATGGGCCAGCGCACCGGCTTGATGGCGCCGGAGGAAGCCTCGCGCTACCCGCTTACCGAACAGCAACTGTCTATCAGGGAAGGCTTCACCGCCGGCTACCTCGATGGCGACCCCCAGCAAGTACGCGATCACCTGCTCGAAACCGCCGAAAGCTACGGCACGACGGACGTCAGCGTCGTCACCAATGCCTACCACTTGAAGGACCGCCTGCGCTCCTACGAGCTGGTCGCCGAAGTGATGAGCCTAACGCCTCTTTGTCATTCCGAGCCGCAGGCGAGGAATCCGCGTCAGGGGACGGATTCCTCGTTTCGCTCGGAGTGACAAAATAACGACCATGCAAGACCAAGCCCCAATGCGTGTCGGCTTTCTGGGCTTCGGCACCATCGCCAAGCGTGTCCAGCAGCTCATAGCTGAGCAGGCGCCCGAGCAGATCGAGCTGGTCGGCGCCGTGGTGCAGGACGTGAACAAGCCTCGGCCGGAGGGCACGCCCAAAGTAGTGGCGAGCCTGCCGGAGCTGCTGGCGCTCCACCCGGAGGTGGTCGTTGAGGCCGGTGGCCACGAGGCCCTGCGGACCTATGGCGTCGACGTGCTGTGCGCGAGTGTGGACCTGCTGATCGTCAGCGTCGGCGCCTTTGCCGCGCCTGGCCTATTGGAAGACATCACCGAAGCCGCCCGCCAGGGCAAAGCCAGGGCGCGCGTCGCCTCGGGTGCCATTGGGGCCCTGGATGCCATCTCGTCAGCGGCAGTTGGCGGCCTCACCCGCGTGACCCATACGACGCGCAAGCCGCCCCGTTCCCTGTTCTCGTCCGAAGAGGCGGAGCGCATCACGCAGGTCACCGAGATCTACCGCGGGCCGGCCCGCGAGGCCGCCCTCAAGTTCCCCGATAACGTCAACGTCTGCGCTGCCGTGAGCCTGGCCGGCATCGGCCTGGATCGGACGGAGATGTGCATCGTGGCCGATCCGGGCGTGGAGCGCAACCAGCACGAGGTCGTAGCTGAAGGCGAGTTCGGCCGGCTGCGCTTCGAGATCCAGAACATCCCCACCGAGAAGCCGGCCACCGGCCGCATTGTGGCGATGAGCGTCTTCAAGGAGCTCATGGCCCGCCGCGCGCCATTTCTCATCGGGTAGGCGCTTGTCAGACTGACATGAGTGAGTAACTGATGCTCAGCCCCGAAGACAACGCCCTGCTCACGCAGTCGGGGCCTGGCACGCCTCTGGGCGGCCTGATGCGCCGCTACTGGATCCCGTTTCTGCTGTCGAGCGAGCTGCCTGAGCCGGACTGCCCGCCCGTGCGCGTCACGCTGCTGGGCGAGGGGCTGGTGGCTTATCGCGATAGCAAGGGCCGGGTGGGCCTGCTGGACCGCCACTGTGCCCACCGCGGCGCTTCCCTGTTCTTCGGCCGCAACGAGGAATGCGGCCTACGCTGCGTCTACCACGGCTGGAAGTACGATCTCGAAGGCCACTGCGTGGACATGCCCAACGAGCCGCCGGAGAGCAATTTCAAGGACAAGGTCCGCATCAAGGCGTATCCCTGCCGCGAGCGTGGCGGCATGGTCTGGACCTACATGGGCCCGCCGGAGCTGATGCCTGGCCTGCCCGAGTTCGAGTTCCTGATGGTGCCCGATAACCAGCGCTACGTCACCAAGCGCCTGCAGGAATGCAATTGGCTGCAGGCGCTGGAGGGCGGACTCGATTCCAGCCACATCGCGTTCCTCCACCGCGGCAACTACAGCGATGACCTCGGCGAGATCTACTACGGCGACCCGGCGCCCAAGTTCTTCGTCGTGCCGGCCGACTACGGCCTGCTTATCGCCGCCCGGCGTCATACTGCCGGCGACCAGTACAACTGGCGCAACACGCCGTGGATGATGCCCTGGTACATGCTCATTCCATATCCCGAGGAGCAGGCGTTCGGGGGCCACTGCTGGATCCCCATCGACGACCACAACTGCTGGAACTGGACCTTCAGCTGGCGGGCCGACCGGCCGCTGAGCGATCAGGATCTGGCGCTGTGGGACTCAGGGGTGCACATCCACTCCAAGCTCATCCCCGGCGCCTTCCGGCCCGAGGCCAACAAGGACAACGACTATCTGATCGATCGCGAGATCCAGGGCAGCCGGAAGTCGTTCACCGGTATCTACGGCTCAGGCCCGCAGGACGCGGCCGTCCAGGAGGGCATGGGCCCCATCTACGATCGCAGCCAGGAGCACCTGGGCACCAGCGACGGCGGCGTGATCGCCGCGCGGCGGCATCTCCTGAAAGCCCTGCGCGATCCGGCGCTCGTCCTCGGTGCCGATCCCGTCACGCACCACATCCGCGCCGTCGACATGAACCTGCCGCGCCACGTGGATTTTATTCAGGGCACGCAGGCGAAGATGATTCCCTGTCCCCGTGGGAGAGGGTTAGGGTGAGGGTTCCCTCCGCCTAGTCCAGCGCTCCGGTGCCCACCCAGGGGTGCTCGGTCGTATCGATGACCACCCCATCGGGCCCTCGGTGCTTGACCTCGAAGAAGCTCGTGGGCACCGTCGGCCGCTCCCGCAGGCACTCGGCGCCGAGCTCCTGCTCGAGGAGGCGTGTCGACTCGTCCAGGTCGTCGACCACGAACCCGAAGTGGTGCAGGCCAACATGCGTCTTGGTCGAGCCCAGCCCCAGCTGGTCGTCATGAAAATCGAGGACTGCGATGTTGATCACACCGTCGGAGATGTAGATGCCCTTGGCAATAGGGCTGTCCGTGCGACCAACCTCTTCCATGCCGAAGGCCTTCTTGTAGAACGCAGCCGTCTTCTCGGGATCCCGAGTTTCGATGGCAATATGGCGCAGTTTTCCCTTAACCATGGTGGCAGAATGGTACCCCATGACCCTCCTCGAGCGGCACCGCAACGTCCTGCCCAACTGGATCGGCCTGTACTACGACCAGCCCATCCAGCTGGTGGATGGCCAGGGCTGCTGCGTGCGCGACGCCGAGGGCCGCGAGTACCTGGATTTCTTTGGCGGAATCCTGACTACTATGGCCGGCTACAACGTGCCCGAGATCGTCCAGGCCATCCAGCGCCAGGCCGAGCGCATGGTCCACACTTCAACGCTGTACCTGATCGAACCCATGATCGAGCTGGCCGAGCTGATTGTCTCGCTGGCGCCCATGCCAAACGCCAAGGTGTTCTTTACCGCCTCGGGCAGCGAGGCCACCGACCTGGCCCTGATGCTGGCCACAACCGTCCGTCGCAGCAACCAAGTGCTGGCGCTGCGCAACAGCTACCACGGTCGTTCGTTTGCCGCGCAAGCTATCACCGGCATCCGCGGCTGGTCGGCCTCGAGCTTATCGCCGCTGAACGTCAGCTACGTCCAGAGCGGCTACAAGTACCGCAGCCCCTTCAAGTACCTGGACGACGACGCCTACGCCGCCGCCTGCGCGACTGACCTTCGCGACGTCATCCTGACCTGCACCGCCGGCGACGTGGCTGCCTTCATCGCCGAGCCTATCCAAGGCGTGGGTGGCTTCGTGGTCCCACCGCCCAACTATTTCCGCGCTCTCAAAGAGGTGCTGGACGAGTACGGCATCCTGTACATCTCGGACGAGGTCCAGACGGGCTGGGGCCGCACCGGCGAGGCCTTCTGGGGCTGCCAGGCCTATGGCGTGCAGCCCGACGTCGTCACCTTTGCCAAGGGCATCGCCAATGGCCTGACGATGGGCGGCGTCATCGCCCGGGCCGAGATCATGGACTCGGTGCAGGCCAACTCCATCTCCACCTTCGGCGGCAATCCGCTGTCCAGCACCGCTGGCCTGGCCACCCTGCGCTACGTGCTCGACCACGACCTCCAGGCCAACGCCAAGAAGGTGGGCGACCACATGCTCCAGCGGCTCAAATCCCTCGAGGGCCGTTACCCGTGTGTCGGCCAGGTGCGCGGCAAAGGCCTGATGATCGCCGTCGAGGTCGTCGAGCCCGACGGCCGGCCCGCGCCCGCTAAGACGAACGCCATCCACGAGGCTACCAAGCGCCGCGGCCTGCTGCTGGGCAAAGGTGGCTTCTTCGGCAACTGCTTCCGCATCGCGCCGCCGCTGAGCGTCACCCTCGAGGAGGCCGATAAAGCCTGCGACATCATCGAAGCCTGCATGAAATCCCCTCTCCCGCCGTCGCGGGAGAGGGTTAGGGAGAGGGCACCTCGGCCCTGAACTTCGGCCTCATCCTCCCCACCTTCTCGCCAGGCGCCAGCCCGGAGGGCATCGAAGCTGGAGCCGAAGCAGCCGCCCGGCTGGGCTGGTCGACCGTGTGGGTGACCGACCATGTGCTCGTCCATGAGAGCGACGATGCCTACGGCCACATCTACGGCGCGCTGAGCACGCTGGCGTACGTCGGCGGCCGCTTTCCGAGCCTGAAGCTCGGCGCCAGCGTGATCAACGTCCCACTGCGCAACGCGGTCGTGCTCGCCAAGGAGCTGGCCAGTCTCGACGCTCTGACACGAGGCCGGCTCATCGTCGGTGTCGGCCTCGGCGACCAGGATGACCTGCCCGAATATGAGAACCTCGGCGTCGGCCAGCTCTATCACCAGCGCGGCGCGTTCCTGGACGAGACCATCCGGCTGTGGCGCCACCTCTGGTCCGGCAGCAGCGAGCCGTTCGAGGGACGCTTTCACCGCGTGCGCGACTACGCCTTCGGCCCGCTGCCGGTTCAGGGCGCGCGGCTGCCGATCGTGGTTGGCGGCCGCAGTCCGGCGGCCTACCGGCGAGCCGTGGCGTTAGGCGATGGTTACCACGCCACCCGCTGCTCGCCGGCTGAGCTGGCGCAAGCTGTGCCTCTGCTTCGCTCAGCGGCCGAAGCTGCTGGCCGCCCGCTGCCGCCTATCTCCGTCCGCGCTCGCGTCCGTTTCGGCCCGCCGTCCAGCGGCGCGTATGCTATCGTTGGCTCTCCGGCCGAGATGCGGGCGGAAATCGGCGCCTACCGGCGCCTCGGTGTCGAACATCTCGCCTTCTTGCTCGAAGAAACAGCGCCCGAGCCGGTGATGGCCAGCGCCGAACGGCTTCACAGGGAAGTGCTCTCAGTCTTGTAAGTACGGCATGATTGGCGCTCGCATCCACAACAAAGTTCACAGCAGGAGAACACATGACCATCCCAACGCGCGCGTCTATTAGAGTCACCCTACTTCTGGGAACCGGGCTGCTCCTCGCAGCCTGCGGTGGGACCACTGCCCCGGCTTCCAGCCCCGCCGCCAGCGTTGCCGCCAAAGCCTCGGCACCGGTGAGCGCCGCGGCATCGGCAAAACCTGTCGCATCGGCCGCCGCCTCAGTGTCAGCGAAGCCAGCGGCCTCCGGGGCAGCCTCGGCCAAGCCGGCCGCCAGTGCCCTCACCAGCAAGGTCTACTCTTTCGAGGCCCAAGACTACTCGTTCAACGGCCCAGCCACCATCGAGGGTGGCCTGGTGACGCTGCAGTTGAAGAACACGGGCAAAGAACCCCACCACCTGCAGCTCTTGAAATTCAACACCGGCGTCACCATGGACCAGCTCACAGCCGCCATCGCAACTGGGGATGAGACGGCCATATTCAAGCTGGTGAGCTTTCCTGGTGGCGTGGGCACCGTCGATCCGAACGGCAATGCGGAGATCATCGCCAACCTGTCTGAAGGGCAATACGCCCTCGCTTGCTTCGTGCAGAGCCCGGACGGCATTCCTCATCTCGCCAAGGGCATGGTCAAGCCTCTGACCGTCACAGCACCCACGGCATCCGCGGCGCCGAGCGTGCAGGCCGGCCAGACCGTGACCATGAAGGACTTCGCCTACGATGGGCCCACCAGCCTCAGCCCCGGCCGTACGGTCATCAGGATCGACAACACCGGCCCGCAAGTCCATGAGATGAACGTCCTCAAGCTCGCTCCTGGCAAACAGGTCCAGGACGTCGTGAACTTCTTCAAGGCTATGGCGGGACCGCCTGCCGGCGCTTCGGCTAAGCCGGCCGCATCGGCCCCGGCTAAGCCGGCCGCTTCAGCTGTGGGCGGAGCATCCGCCGCCGCTAAGCCCGCTGGCGGGCCGCCACCCTTCTCGTCGGCCGGCGGCGCGAACGCCGAGAGCCAAAACGTCACCGAATGGGCAGTGGTGAATTTGGATGCGGGCGACTACGTCCTGATCTGCAACATCCCCGATCCCGCTTCTGGCCAGCCCCACTCGGCGCTGGGCATGGTCAAGCAAATCAGCGTCAAGTAAGCACGTCCCACGCCAAAAGAGCCGCCCGATTTCGGGCGGCTCTTTTCATTTGTGGAGATGGGGGCGACTCGAACGCCCCGTCCAGAAGTGGCTATCTAGTGGTATCTACAAGCGTAGCCGGCTCTTTGGTTTCTCGGGTGGCGTATTTCGGCCGGCCGAATTCGGCCACCCCAGCCGCTGAATCTTTCGGAGCCGCCAGCGGCGTCCTGGCTCCGGCATCCTGAACTCTCGACGCCTGTTCCCGAACCGTCAGGAAAAGTTCGGGGCAGACGCGCGGCTAATTAAGCCGCGAGCGCTAAAGCTTCGTTGTCGTTTCCGACGTTTGCCAGTTGTTTAACGGGGACGATATTAACTGGCACCCCGGCTTGCAACCACTAGCTCTCCAATCCTGTCGAAACCTAGCATCCCCAAGTTTCGGCGGCTGAGCTAGCGAGTTCGGGCTCGGACAGCCCGCTCGATATCCCTTGCTGCCTCCTTTTCCGCCATCGCCTGTCGCTTGTCATAAATCTTCTTGCCTTGGGCGAGGGCTAACTCAATTTTGGCACGGTCACGGCTGATATACAACCGAACGGGCACCAGCGTCAGGCCCCTCGATCGCGTCTGCCGGTCCAGCTCCCGGATCTGGTTGCGGTGCAGCAGCAGCTTGCGCTTGCGGGTTGGGTTCTGTGGGCTCCAGCGGTCGCCGGCTTCGTAGGGCGCGATGTGCATGTTATTCAGCCACAACTCACCGCCTTCCGCCTTGGCGTACGCCTCGCGCAGGTTCACCTTGCCAGCCCGGATCGACTTGATCTCGGTGCCGGTCAGCACCAGCCCCGCTTCCACCGTGTCGCGGATCAGGTAGTCGTGGTAGACCTTGGTGTTGACCGCGATGACCTGGACGGTGTCGCGTTTGGGCTTGCCGTCCGCTGGTTTGGTCTTCGCCGCCTGAGCCACCAACGGAGTGTAGAAAGAATTTGGAATTTAGAATTTAGAATTTAGCAAGCTAGCGTTGTTCTGAGTTCCAAACTCGAAATTCCAAATTCCTACTTCAGCGCCCAGGTACCGTCCTTGTTGAAGATGTAGGTCACGTCGGCGCGAACGCTGGTGGCGCTGCCGTCTCCGCTGATCGAGCCGGTGAACCCCTGCTCTGGAGCCAGCGCTAGACCCAGCGTCTGACGCACGTCCGGATCGGACGCCCACAGCCAGCCGAAGCCGCGCTTTGGGTAGAACTTGGCCGCGATCGGCGTCAGGCTGCCCAGGTCCGGATCGCGGCCCTCCATCCACGTGTCGGGATAAACCTTGAACTTGTTGTCCAGCGTCATGACGTAGATCTGCCGGATGTCATCGCGATACAGCATCGAGCCGTGCTCGAACGGTTCCACACCGACGATGGCTGCATGGGGCTGAGTGTTCTCCGGCTGGAAGGCTACGGTTGCCACGGGTGTGAGGTTGGGCGGAATTGTCGGCGTAGCCACCGCGGTGGTAGGCGCGGCGCTCGGCGGGACCGCGCTGCTCGGCACGGCGGCGGGCGACGCCGATACCAGCGATGGCGCCGGGCTTGCGGCCGCGGCGCTGCTCGAAGGCGGCACGCTTGGCCGTTGCGCCGTGGTGATGCTGCTGGTCCCGCCCGGCGGCGGCAGCTCCTGCACCACCAGCTTACTGGCGGTCTGCAGCACCACCAGCCACAGCCACACGCCCACGCCGATGCAGGCCACCCCGACGACGCCGAACACCGCCGATCTCATGAAGTACGCTCGGCCAGGCGTGGCGATGGGCCAGATCGCAGCCGCCAGGAACACCAGCCCGATGACGCACAGGACCGTGGGCAGGATGGTGTCGAGGGCGAGCAGCTGTGTCTGGGTCATGGAGCCTCCTGGCTGCCATAGTAGTCGGGGTCCCCGCCGAGTTCACCGAGGCGGGGTGACTAGAATGGCCGGCGGAGCATAACATGGACTGGTCCCTTCCTTGCTGACCGAAACGCCATGATCGAGCGCCTCAAGACGTTGATCCACCTGCCCGGCCAGCTGCTCCTCTGCTGGCGGTTATTCCGCGATCCGCGCGTGCCTGTCTTCTCCAAATTGATCGCCGCGGGCGGCATCCTGCTGGTGCTCTCACCGCTCGACGTCTTTGAATGGCTGCCGCTGGGTGGCATCGGCAGCTTGGCCCTGCTGGCAGTGGTGCTGCGCAGCTTCATCAACGCCGCTCCGGAGGACGTTCGCGCCCAGCACATGGCGCTGCTGGGCATGCGCAGCGGCTGACTTGGAGGACGCCCGCCAGCGGCTGCTGGCCTACATGCGCGATCACATCACCATGACCCTGGCCACCGCGCGCGACGGCCAGCCCCGCGCGGCCACACTGTTCTACGCCAACGATGGCTTCGACCTGTACTTCATCTCCGATCCGGACAGCGTCCACTCGCAGGACGCGCTGGCCAATCCGCGTGTGTTCGTGACGATCTCGCAGGACTACGCCGATTGGCAGGCCATCCAGGGGGTCCAGCTGCGCGGTCGCGCCGAGCTGCTCCAAGACGCCACGCGGGCGGCCGAGGTGTACGGCGCCAAGTTCCCCTTCGTCGCCGGTTTTCCGCCGGCGGCCATTACCTACTGGAAGATCACCCCCGAATGGGTGCGCATGATCGACAACACCATCGCCTTCGCCCACAAGGACGAGATCGACCTCACCGCATAAATCCCCTGTCAGCCTAGGCGGGGCATCACCCGCTCGCCCACCAGCCTGATCGTCCGCTCCACCAGCTCCAAGGGCATGTCGCCGGGCGCCACGCGCAGCTCCAGCCGGGTAACGCCCGCCGCGGCATAGCCTTCCAGCTGCTGGCACACGGCTTCCGGCGTGCCCACCAGGCACACGTCGCCGAGCGTGTTTTCCAGCAGCCGCGGGTCTTCGGGCTGGTGCGGCCCCAGGGCGCCGCGGCTGGCGTAGGCTCGCAGAACTTTCGTGACGTACGGCCGGCCTTGCTCGATCGCCTTCTCCGCGCTCTCCGCTAGGAAGCACAGCCGGTTGATGCCCACCACAGGCCGATCTGCCGGCTTGCCGGCCTCGGCCAGCGCCGCCCGGTAGCGGCTCACCTGCTCGGCCACGCGCGGCAGCAGGTACTGCGTGGCCGCGTAGTAGCCGTCAGCGTAGGCCGCCGCCCGCCGAGCCGCCCGCGGCGAGAGGCCGCCGACCAGGATAGGTGGTCCGCCAGGCTGCAGCGGTAGCGGCTGGATCGACTGCCGCGCCTGGAGGAGCTGCCCTTCGTAGCCCGGGGCGCCGGCCCACAGCGCTTTTACCGCCTGCAGCAGTTCGTCGAATCGTTGGCCCACGGTTGCTCGCTCGAGCCCGAACCGTGCCCAATCCGGTGGATTGGCCACCGCAATCCCCAGGAACAACCGTCCGCCCGAGATGTGGTCCAGGATGGCCCCGTCGTACGCCAGGTTGAGCGGCTGCCAGGCCGGTTGCAGCGTGACGCCCGTGCCCAGCCGCAGCGAGGTGCGCGGCGCCAGCGCCGCCAGCACCAGCAGCGGCGAAGCCACGTGAAACGACCCAGCCCGCGCCGGAAAGGCCTGCCCCGCGACGACCGAATGGAAACCATAGCCCTCCGCCAGCGCCAGAAGCCCCGCATACTCGTCCAGCACCCGGCCCAGCGGCGCCCGCTCCGTCCCAAAGTCGAGCGCCAACCCGAACTCAAGCTTCGGCATCGACCAGCTCGTACACCCGCGTGGGCGTGAGGCAGTAGAGCGTGCCTTCGGGCGAGTAGACCATCTTGAGGCAGCGGCGATCCTCCAGGCCGTCGTCCATCGTCATCCACAAGAGACCGCCGTTGTGGGTGATGACCGCCCCGGTAGTCGTGCCCACCGCCACCGTGCGATCCTCCGCGAACCGGGGCGACAACGCCAGCGACAAGACGATGGCGTTCGGATCGTGCAAGATGTCGCGCTCCCAGGTATCCCCCGGCCACGAGGGGCGAAACAGCGAGCCTCCCGTCCCGGCGAAGAACGTCGCCGGCCGCGGTCGGTCCGCCCGGTAATCGGGCGGCAAGGCCATGCTGAGCCAGCGCGAGCGAGCGTCGTAATCGAAAACACGATCGAGTTCCTGGGAATTTGGCCGGTAGCGGACAACCGACGTCCGGGTGCCCTGGCGCAGCGTCACCAGCAGCAGACCTTCATCGTCGGGGTAGGCAGGCGAAAACAGCACGTCGATGGTTCGCTCCCGCTCCGAGCGCGGGACCTCTCTCCAGCTGTCGCCCAGCCGCAGGTGCAGAGCTGCATCGGTGAGCGCGGCCAGATCACCATTGGGCGCAGCCCGCACCAGGGTCACGTCGGCCAGGGCGCTCACCTTTGCGCCCCCGGTGTACAGGCCATCGGTCGTTGCCACGAGGAGCCGTCCGTCAGGATCCAGGCTCGCTGCCCGAATGTCGCCGGGGGCCGGCGCGTCCACCGCCTGCCATTGGCCCTCGTGCAGTCGTCGCAGCCCGTCCATCGCAGCGACCAGCAAGCCCTGCGGCGCCCACAGCATGTCGATGGCGTTGGTTGATTCGAGCCCCTCGTTGGCCGGCCGCCAGTGGTCGCTCTCGAGCTGGAACAGCCCGGCTCTGTAGGTTCCCGTCAGGATGCGCTCGCCATCGATCGCCAGCGACATGATGGCGGTCGGCAGCGGCGGCAGCTCAGACCACCTAAGGCCCGCGTCGGCTGACTCAAAGATGCGCCCGACGGACGTCCCGGCCACCACTCGGCGGCCGCTGGCCGCGAGGGCGTTGATGCCTTCCTCAACACCGCTGCAATGCTGCCAGCTGGCGCCCTCGTCGGTGGACCGGAGCAGGCCTTCTTCCTCTGTGCCGGCCACCAGCGCGCCATCAACTCGCGCCAGCGCCGTCACCACGGCCTCGAGGCCGAGCTTGCGCCACTTGCCCGCCCCTTCGCGTAACCACACCCCCTGCTCGGTCCCCGCCAGCTTGTCGCCGCACACCGCCAGCACCATCTGCCCGTCCAATCCGCAGCGGCTCCAGCTGTTGCCGCTGTTCAGCGACAGGAACGCGCCATCAGTATCGGTTCCGGCCAACATGGTCGAGCCGCTGATGCCGAGGGCCGTGACCCGTCCGCTAGTTTCCAGCTCGCCTCGGCTCCAGGTGGCGCCGGCATCATGGCTGACGTCCACGGCACCGCCCGCGCCGGCGGCGACAGCCTGCGGCTTGTCGCCAAAGGTGATGGCCTGGATCTCGGTAGCCGCCAGGTCCAGCCGCTGCCAGGCCCCACCTTCGCCGCGCCGGAACAAGCCTGCCGCCGTGCCCACGAGCGCGATTCCGCCAGCGGCGCCAAGGGCCGTGATCGAGTCCGTTTCGCGCAGCGGCGCAAGAGGGCGCCAGTAGGGGCTGGGCATGAGCCAGCAAATTGTAGAGGGCGGGAGCGCTTTCGGGGGATGTGAGTAACGGGTGAGTGCGCTAGCCACTTTCGTGCAGTCGCGTTAGGCTTGCGCCTAGTCACATGTCACTGCTTGCTCGCTTATCTGCGGGCGTTGCTCTTGCTCTAGCGCTGCTCACCGCTGTGCCTCTCGGCGCGGCCGCTGCGTCCGCCGACTATGCGGTCGCTGGCGGTTGGTATTACACCGAGACCGGCGGCGGCACGGGCAAGGGCTTCAACCTGCTGGATACCGGCTTCGATGGCCGTGGGCAGGTCACGCGCTTCTTCTCCGAGTTCAGCCGTCTGGGCGGCGTGCCCGTGCTGGGCTACCCGGCCTCCAACGTGTTCACGCTGCCGGATGGCTTCATCTACCAGGCCACCCAGGCGGCGCTGCTCCAGTGGCACCCCGAGGATGCGCCGGGCGGCGCCGTCGAGCTGGCCAACGTGTTCGACATGCTCAGCAAGACCGGCCGCGACAAGGACTTACTGGCGCTGGGCATCCCGGCCCCGATTGCCGACGACGGGTCGGGCGGCAACTTCCAGCGCGCCGTGCAGGTCCGCCTGGGCTGGCTGACGCAGCCCGAGATCAAGAACCGCTTCCAGGCCAATCCCAACCCGGCCGCCATCAAGAGCTGGGACGTCATGAGCTCCATCCAGCTGTACGGCCTGCCGACGTCGCAGCCGCAGCGCTTCGGGCCGTTCGTGGTGCAGCGCTTCCAGCGAGTGGCGTTCCAACTGTGGCTTGACGCGGTTCCGGGCCAGCCGGCGCCGGGGACCGTGGTCCCCATCCTGGGTGGCGATCTGGCCAAGAAGTTCACCCTCGTTCCGGCCCAAGCACAGCAGCCGCAAGATCCGGCATCCAACACTGGCCAGCCGCTGGTCGTGCAGACCGTCCCCGCGCTGCAGCCGGCGATCGACCTGCTGCTGAAGTTCGACCAGGCGCACGGCACGACGTATATGAAGAACCTGGCCGACCACCGCACGCAGGTGATCGTCGCGCCTGTGAACGATCCCGGCGCCTTGGGCTACTACAGCCCGGACGAGAACGTGATCCGCATCAGTAATACGCTCGCGGGCGAGGACGCGCACGACCTGGCCGACCTGATCTCACACGAGAGCTCGCACGCTCTCGACTTCTGGTCAGGCGTGGACATCACCAGCCCGCAAGGCTGCTACAACACCGAGTTCCAGGCCTTCAAGCACCAAACCGACGTCTGGCTGGGATTCTATCCCCACATGAAGCCGGCGCCGACTGATCAGCTCGACCAGTTCCTCAACAATGTGGCTCAGGCGGTGACGACCAACCCCTCGGCTTTCCTGCAGACCCTGACGAACGTCTACCACCACCAGTGCGCGGCCTAGACGTGCGGGCTTCTCGCCGCTAACAGCACGTAACCCGCGGCGCCGTCGTCGATGGCCTTTTTGGCCAGGATGGCCGTCTGACGCGCGGTGTCGAGGTCCATGCCGCCCAGGTCCAGCTTCTTGATAGCGACCGCCAGACGAGCGAGGTCGAGCTTCTTCTTGATGTCGCTGACCATCGCCACCAGGTGCCGCGACTGATCCTGTTCCACAAAATCCACGAAGCCGGCCTCTGACAGGATGCGCCGGTACTCCGCCGCAGGTCGCGCGTCGCCGAGGCAGGCCACCACGCCGAGCAGGTTGCTCAACCCCGCGGGTACTCGCTGGGCCACGAGGGTCACGTCGGTCAGCCCCAGCCGTCCGTCCGGCCGCAGCACCCGAAACATCTCCCTGGCCGCCGCCTCCTTGGAAGGAAAGGTGCAGAAGGCACACTCGGAGATCACGGCGTCGAAGCTTCCGTCCTCGAACGGTAGCCGCTCTGCGTCGCCATGGCGGAAATCGCACAGAGGGTGCCCAACAGTGTTCGCCTCCGCCACATTGCGCTCACCGTAATCAACGCCCGTCACGCGGCAGCGGAACGCGTCCGCTAGTACGAAAGCGGAAGTTCCCCTGCCGCTGGCCACGTCCAGCACGAGGTTGTTACGACCCAGCCCAAGCACGAGGCCGAGCTGCCGCGTCAGCTCCTCGCCCCCGGGATGGAACGAATCGCCCAGCAGCAGGCGGACGTAGTCGTTCTGGTACAGCGCGGCGCAGCAGGCCTTCACGCCTTCGGCGTCAGGAGTCGGGAGCCGGGAGTCGGGAGTAGGGATAATCACCGGTCTCTGGCTCCTGGCTCCCGGCCTGGGCGGCGCTCAGCGAGCGCCGCTTTCACCTGCTCGCGATAGCCCACGGTGTTGTACGCGCAAAACGGGATCTGCCGTCCGTCCGGCAGCAGAAACTCCTTGCAGCACTTCATCAGGTTCTTGACGTTGAACGTCCAGGGGTCCATGAAGTCCGTGATCATGATCATGAAGATGTGGTCCTTCAGCTCGGCCAGCTCCAGCGCAGGCAGGTTGCAGGCCGCGCAGGCGATCTGGAACCGGCTCGAGACCGCGTCCGTGCCGGGCACCGCCGTCGCCGACCACAGGCCCTCCAGCGCGGTTTTGATTCCGCCTGCCAGGTCCGGCACGCTGCGGTTGGTGATGTAGTCCAGATAGTCGTCCACGTCGACCAGGCGGGTCATCGGCAGCACGGTCTCGCCCTCCACCCAGGCGTAAGTGACCGAGTTGCAGGTGGGAAAACAGCACGGCACCGGCACAAAGTCGCTGGCCACAAACGTGCCCTCACATTGCTGGTCGATGGCCCGCAGCACGTCCGGCACGGTCAGTCGCTGCATTGGGTCGGCGGCGATGTGCCGGCCGGCGTGGAACATCGGCTGGAAGTTGATGCCTTTCACCGCGGGGTGCTGCACGCCCAGCTTGACGATGGCGCCTACCTCGTGCAGGTTGATGTCGCGCTCGATCGTCGGCACCAGCACCACGTCCAGGCCCGCGGCCGCCAGGCGATCCAGCGCCCGAAGCTTCTCCGGCAGGAGGTCCTTCTCGCGGCGGATGGTCCAGGTGGTGCGCTCCTCGAACCCGTCGAACTGGAAGTAGATCACCGGCCGTACCTCGGCCAGCTCCTCCAGGAAGGCATCGTCCTCGGCGATGCGCCGGCCGTTGGTGTTCAGCATCACGTACTTGATGCCCTTGTCGAAGGCCATCCTGAGCATGGGAATGATGTCTGGGTGGATGGATGGCTCGCCGCCCGAGAACTGGACCACCTCGGGGTTCCCTTCAGTCTCGACGAAATGGTCCAGGATGCCCTCCACGTCCTGAAGGGTGAGGTTGAAGCCTGGCCCCGCATCGGAGAAGCACACGGGGCAGGCGAAATTGCAGGCGGTGTTGACCTCGATGATGCCCAGGCAGGTGTGCTGCTGATGCTCCGGGCACAGGCCGCAGTCGTACGGGCAGCCCTCCTTGATCTCGGTCGAGAAGGCCAGCGGGATCGTGCCCGGCTTGTTGTACTTGAGCGAGCTGGTGTACAGCTGCGCGTCGTTGTAGACCAGCGCCTCGAACCAGCCGTGGTCGGGGCAGCGCTTGCGCATGATCACCTGGTTGTCCCGCAGCCGGATCTGAGCGTCGATGATGCGCCGGCACTCCGGGCACATGCTCCGCGTCAGCTCGAAGAAGATGTCGGTTCGGTCTTGTTTCTCTGGCACCATGGCTCCTAGCTCATAGCTGACGCCTAACGCCTGACGCCTCGACGCATGATACGCTTGCCGCCGGCCATTGGTTCAGTTTCGAGAGCGCCTGGAAGAAGCGCGGCGGCGCAAGAACAGCGCTGTCTGCGTCGGCCTCGATCCCCGCTTCGAGCAGCTCCCACCCGAGCTCCAGCAGATGTCCCCTCCCCAGGCCTTGCTGGCCTTCAACAAGGCTGTGCTGGACGTTGTGGCCGACGTATGCGTCGCGGCCAAGCCGCAGGCCGCCTTCTACGAGCTGTACGGCGCCGAGGGCTTCCGGACGCTCAGCGAGACGGTGAAGTACGCTCGCTCGCACGGCCTGCTGGTCATCGTCGACGCCAAGCGCAACGACATCGGTTCCACGGCCGAGGCTTATGCCAATGCGTTCCTGCATCCAGAGGGCCCTTTCGATGCCGACGCGGTCACCGTGAATGGCTACCTTGGGAGCGACGGCGTGCAGCCCTTTCTCGATGTGGCAAACGCGCACGGCAAGGGGGTGTTCGTGCTGGTTAAGACCTCAAATCCGTCCTCCGGCGAGCTGCAGGACCTGCTGGCCGGCGGTGAGCCCGTGTTCGAGCACATGGCCCGCCTGGTCGACCGCTGGGATTGCGACGCGGTGGTCGGCGGCACCTACCCGGAACAAGCCGCCCGCGCCCGGCAGCTTATGCCCCGCGCCACGATCCTGGTGCCTGGCTACGGGGCGCAGGGCGCAATCGCCGCCGACGTAGCGCCATCGTTTCGGCCCGACGGCAGCGGCGCCCTCGTCAACAACGCCCGCGGCATCATCTTCGCCGCCGAGGGCCCCCGCACCGCCGCCCTAACCATGCGCGACGGCATAAATGAGTTCCTCTCCCACCGGGGTGGGAGAGGCTAGGTGAGGGCCCCCCCGTGTCTGATTTCCTGACCGCCAACCCAGGCGGCCCGCGCCGCCTCCGCGAGCTCCTGAACGCCTCCGAGCCAATAGTCGCCCCCGGCGCTTACGATGCCCTCAGCGCCCGCTTGATCGAAGCCGCCGGCTTTCCGGCCGTGTACATGACCGGCTTCGGCACGTCCGCCTCGTATCTCGGGCGCCCCGACGTGGGCCTGATGACCATGGCCGAGATGGTGGACCAGGCCCGGCGCATCGCACTGGCGGTCGGCGTGCCCGTCATCGCCGACGCCGACACCGGCTACGGCAATCCGATCAACGTCATCCGCACCGTGCGGGCGTACGAGAACGCCGGCCTGGCGGCCATCCACATCGAGGACCAGATCATGCCCAAGAAGTGCGGGCACATGGACGGGAAGCAGGTCATTCCCGCGGCCGAGATGGTCGAAAAAGTGCGCGCCGCCGTCGCCGCGCGAAGCTCTGCCGACTTCGTGATCGTCGCTCGCACCGACGCCCGCGCCGTCGAAGGCTTCGACGCGGCGCTGGAGCGCTGTCGCCGTTACCAAGACGCCGGCGGGGACGTCATCTTCTTCGAAGCGCCGCAGACCGAGGATGAGATCGTCGCCATCGCCGAGGCCTTCCGTGGCACGCCGCTCATGTTCAACTGGGCGGAAGGCGGTAAGACACCGCCGGTCTCGCTAAGTCGCCTGCGCGATCTCGGTTACAAGATCGTGATCTTCCCCATCAGCGCGCTGCTCACCGCCGCGCGGGCCATCCGGGGCACCCTCGAGGCCATCAAGCGCGACGGCATCCCGGACATGAGCCGCCTGCTGCCCTTCCCGGAGTTCCTCGACTTCATCGGCCTGCCCGAGATCCGCGAGCTCGAACAGCGCTTCA
>DATGVV010000648.1:0-5134 GCA_035299885.1 Chloroflexota bacterium
CGGCGACCATCAGGCTACGCGACGCACCCAACATGCCCACAGCCTTGCCGAGCTCTTGGCGCGTGGCGCGGTAGAGTTCAGCAAGCCGCCCGACCTCGGTCCAGGTCGTTTGAGGTCCAAAGAACACGCCGTCCGCGATGCGTGCCGCCCGCTTCGTGGCACCCTCGCTTTGCGCCCCCATCTCCAGCAAGGGATGCGGACGCTGATAAGGGGTAAACCCCATTCGGCCTTTGACGACCTTGGTGTATTTGCCGTCAAACGTGACTTCCTGTCCGCACCATAGCTGCTTCATCAGCTCGACTGATTCCTCAAGTTTCGGTACGCGATCCTTACGCCTCAGCCCCGCCACCTGGAGCTCCTGCTCACGATACCCAATGGACATCCCCAAGACCAGCCGTCCGTGGGTGATGTGGTCCAGCGTGACCACGTTTTCAGCGATGTCCACGGGATTGAAGAGCGGCACGAGCCGAACCGAGGTTCTGATCAGCATCTCGCCGGTTTCCGGTGCCAGCCGGGCCAGTGGTTGCCCACTTTGGCGAGGTCAAGGGCGGCGAAGCCGGCAAGAAACCCGCGCACCTTTGACGGAGCACATGCGTGCAGCACCAACGCTCTCACACCCCCGGGAAGAACTCTGCCCGGATGCCCAGCGGCGAGCGGCGTAGGGCCTTCAGCGGAACACGCGGGCGTGGAGGGGCAACCGGACCAGCCCCAGGGGTGCGCGTTTATTGAATCGGAGCGGAAATCCTTACGGCCGAGAGGCCACGAGTCCCTGCCGAATCCGTGCTTTTTGCCGTTGCTGCCGGCTGTTGCCGGCATATCTCAGGACTTTCAGGCATGTGCTCAACCGCCGTCGCCGGCTGCCGATTCATCAGATGTGCGGAAAAAGCGAGATGTGCGGAGAAAGCGGCCTATCCTCGGCGACGCGGGCTGGACTCCGCGAGAACGAGTCGTGCTGTTTTGTGCCATTCTCAGTAATGACGATTGGGTTCCCGATGCCGCTGAGATGCTGTCAGACCTGCGGCGCCTAATCTCACACGAGGAATGCCAACCTGAGCCAGTTGGTCCCGAGTGGGACTGGCGAGACTGAAGCACCATTCCCGACTTTGATGTCTGCGGGAGCGCGCCGAGCTGGACACCATCCTGCTGTGCAACTGACAGCACGAACTTGCTGCCGGCAATCTGAGTCCTGGCAATCCCATTGCGCATGGGTGACGAGCGCCAGGCCGGGCTCCGGCTTCCCATCCTTCTCCGTCACGATCTGACCGTGGTCATCGGCCGTCAGCGCGAAGAAGACCACCTCGGACAGCAGATTCAGCGGCACGAACTTGCTGTCGTCTTGCTGCCAGTACGGAAGGAAGCCGATGACTTGCCGCTGCATCTGGGCGTGTGGATGGCCAATCTGTTGAACCAGGTAGGCCGTGCTCGTGAGCGGCGAAGCCGTCGGGTACTTGCGGGACAGATAGCCTGCCCACGCGCCGAGCCCGACCACCACGATGACGAGCGGCACGAGCAGCCGGCGCCGTGGGATCGCGCCTTTCTCCGGGGCGAGGCCGAGAGGCTCATCTGCGGTCAGCATAGCCATCGAATGCCGTCCCTGGTCGGCCTCTTTCCACCAACGGCCTGAGCCGATCGGGCGGTTGACGGCCGCCCGCTCTTGATCCATGCTGTCGTGGGACCCGAGCGAAGCGCGCCATGATGACGTGGCGGCGCGGGTTGAAGCGTCTACCTCGGGGGATGTAGGCCAGCCCGTTAGAGGAGGACCACTCATGCCAAAGAATCCGCCCGATCTCGCCCGGCTTCTGCAATCGACGTCTGCGACCGACCGCGTCCAGGTGCAGCAGACGGACTTCTTGTATGACGTGCTGGGACGCTACGCCTGCAACGACTGGGCGGAGATCGAAGCGCAGCAACAAGACGGCGGCTATCCGTTCGACGTCGTCGTGATTGGAGCGGGCATGTTCGGCGGCTACTGCGCCGAGAAGCTCTACCGCCACGGCGCGGGGCTCAACTTGCGCGTCCTGGTGCTGGAAGCCGGCGCGTTCCTGTTTCCGACGCATATCCAGAACCTGCCGCAGCGGTTGGGCGGCAGCATCGGCGGGCCGCAGTACATGCGCAAGCGGGAAGACGGCAGCGGCGTTCAGAACGTGGTCTGGGGCGTGCCCTGGATCAGCAACGAGGCTTTTCCCGGGCTGTCCTACTGCATTGGCGGGCGATCGCTGTTCTGGGGCGGCTGGTCGCCGCGGCTGACCGCCGATGACCTCGCACAATGGCCACCCGATCTGGTCAGCTATCTCACCACCGGCACCGGCGGCAATCCGTCAGCGTACGACCGGACGGAGCAGGAGATCGGCGTGGCCGCTGAGGCACAGTACATCCTGCGCCACCAGTTCCATGCCACGCTGCTAGCGGACTTTCAGGCGGCCATTCCGGGGGTGACGAACGTGAGCGGGGTCGAGGAAGCCCCGCTGGCGGTGGACGCCTCGGCGCCTGGCCCAGGGCTGTTCGCTTTTGACAAGTTCAGCAGCGCCAACTGGCTGGTCGATGCCGTCCGCGAGGACGCCAACACCAATCCCGGCAGCGACATCAGCCGCCGGCTGTTCGTGGTGCCCAGGACCCACGTCCTGCGGCTGAATCTGATAGACAACGCCGTCAGCAGCATCGACCTGGTCACCGACGGCGTGCAGAAGAACCTGCCGCTCAGCCCGACGTGCGCGGTGGTCATCGCCGCGGGGACGATCGAGAGCACCCGGCTGGCGCTGGATTCGCTGGGTGTCGGCTCGACCACCTTCGGATCGCCACGGGTCGGCAACCTAATGGCCCACCTACGCAGCAACATCACCGTGCGCATCAAGCGCACCGCTTTGGGGCTGCCGGCCGGCCCGCCAAGCGACCTCGAAACAACCGCCTTCCTGGTGCGCGGGACATCACAGGGCCACCGTTTCCACTTCCAGGTGAGCGCCGCCGCGGTGGGCGGCACGAACCCCGAGAAGAACATGTGGGAGCAGGTGCCTGATATCGATTTGCAGGACCAGATACGGGCCAACGAGGACCCCACCTGGATCACCATCATCTTCCGCACCATCGGCGAGATGGGCGGACAGCAGAGCTTGAATCCCGATCCGGCCGGCAGCTGGATCGACCTCAGCGGTGAGACCGACGAGTTCGGCCGGCGCCGAGGTTACGTCCAGCTGGTCAAGAGCCAGACCGACACCCAGGTGTGGTTTGACATGGACACGGCCGCCTTTCAGCTGGCCACCGCACTGGCCAAGAACCCGACGAACATCGAGTACTGGAACGGCGCCGTGGGCGCCTGGCAGTCAGCCCCGCCGACTATCGACCCGCAGACCGGCGGTCCGTGGCGCGACGTGCTGGGCTCCACGCATCATGAAGCCGGCACGCTGTTCGCAGGCGCCCAGGGCTCTTCGGTCACCGACACCAATGGCCGTTTCCACGACGTGGCCAACGGGTATGTCGCCGGTCCGGCCATCTTCCCGACGCTTGGCTCGGCCAACCCGTCGCTGACCGCCCTGTCGTTAGCCAGGCGGACGGCCGACGCCATCGTCGCGCAGCAGCGCCTGGCCCCGCCGGGAACCGGTTTCGTGACCCTGTCGCTGAACCCGGCCGACTGGCAGCTCGTGGCCCAGCCCGGCAGCCAGCCGCAGATGCTGCGCGCCGGCGCGGTGTTCGAGACGGCCGGCGGCTACGGCCTGTACTTCTATACGAAGGAACAATTCGCCAATTTCCAGCTCTGGGTCGAGTGGCGGGAGGCCCACACCGGGGACAACTCGGGCGTGTTCATCCGCACGCCCGGGCCGGCAGCGGCCAACGCGCTCCAGGCAGCAGTGGACCAGGGGCATGAGGTCCAGATCGACGATGTCGGCGCACCCGACGGCGCCGCCATCCATCGCACCGGTGCCGTCTACGCCCTGCAGGGTCCAACGGGCTTCCCCATCAGTCCGCTGGGTGCGTGGAATACCTATCTCATAGAAGCCAAGGGCCAGCAGATCAGCGTTACGCTGAACGGGACACAGGTCAACTCCTATACGAGCTCGAGGTCGCCGTCTGGGTCCATCGCGCTGCAGGCGCACGACTTTCCAAGCCGGGTGCAGTTCAGGAACCTGCAAGTAAAAAAGCTGCCCTGAGCGGCTGACGGACAGCGAGGCGCTGTCTCGATCCTCGGTAGGCGGCTCAGTACCATGATGTAACGAATGTGGGATAGCCAGGTCGGATCGCTCCGCTGGCGCCTGCTCATCTACACGGTTCCATCGGAGCCGTCCAGAAACGCGCGTTTGTCTGCCGCGAGCTCAAGAAGGCCGGAGCGGTGTCGTCGATCGTGCCGTTCAGCACCGGGACGGCGTCGGATTGGTCCGATGGCCCAGATTCATCTATTGACAAATTCAATTGAATACTAGACTATTAGATCGATGGGTGATCGGGCCTTCAAGGAGCAGCTCTACGGACAGTTTGCGCGCCTGGGCAAGGCGCTGGCCAGCGCCTCGAGGCTTGAGCTGCTCGATCTGCTGGCTCAGGGTGAACGGTCGGTTGATGACCTGGCGCACGAGGCCGGCCTATCGATAGCTAACGCCTCGGCCCATTTGCATGTGCTGAGTGGCGCGCAGCTGACCACCAGCCGGAAAGAGGGGTTGCGTGTCTATTACCGCCTGGCCGACCCCGCCGTCGTGCGGTTGTGGCAGGCGCTCCGCGACGCCGGCGAGCGGCAACTGGCGGACATCGACCGCCTGGTGCAAACTTTTCTGACGGAACGGCCACAGCTCGAGGCCATCACGCGCGAGCAGCTCCAGACCCGTATGGCCGGCAGCAGGACGGTCGTGCTCGACGTTCGGCCGGCGCTGGAGTACCGGCAGGGCCACATCGCCGGAGCACGGTCCATCCCGGTCGATGAGCTGGAGCAGCACATCGCCGAGCTTGATCCCGCTACCGACGTGGTGGCCTACTGCCGCGGGCCCTACTGTGTCTATGCGGACGAGGCTGTGACTCTTCTCAAGGCGCGCGGTTTTCGCGCCGTGCGTTACGACGAGGGCTATCCCGACTGGGCAGCCGCCGGGCTGCCGGTTGGCACCGAACAGACGATGGCCACAGACACGGCCGCCTGAGCAGCACGAGGAGGCAACCC
>DATGVV010000649.1:0-2492 GCA_035299885.1 Chloroflexota bacterium
TCCCGCTCGTTTTCTGGTAGAGGGAGCGTTGGCCAGCGCGGATACTGCTTGATCGGAAGGCCCAGATCACGCAAGCCCTCGATGAACGGCGCGCGCCCGTACTCGGTCATCAGCCGGGTAATGGCTTGTTCCAGCTCAGTTGTCAGGGTTTGCAGCCAATTCGCTTTGTCCGTGAGGCCGTCGTCGATCGCCCGTACGAGGGCCACAGCCAATTCCGTGGCAAGCGTGAGTGGCGAGCTGACTGCTCCTCGCAGACCCTGCAGCATGCCCGGCATAAGGATACGTGCGGACGCAAATATCGCCCAGTTGGGCAGCGCCTCCAGGTAGAGAAGCGCCTCGTTCATGGTGCCTTTGCTCTCGCTGGTTGCGATGGCCGCTCCAAATGCACGGGGTATCGCGCGCGAAAGCCTCTGAATGAACTTGGGAGTCATCTCGTAACCTTGATAGCCTGGGTGGTTATAGACGAGCAGAGGCAGCTGCACGGCGTCGTCCACCATCCTGAAATGGAGGACGATCTCTTCAGGGTGCCGATCATTGTAATAGTAGGGTCCGATCATCGAAATGGCGGCCGCATTTATTTCGCGTGCGTGGAGGCCGAGCTCAATCGCTGTATAGGGATCTACAGCGCCGACCTGCACCACCAGCGGGACGCGGCCTCGTGTTTCCTCCGCAACTAGCTGAGCCACCCGTTTGCGTTGCTCGATCGTCATGGCTGGCCCCTGGCCGAACGGGCCGCACAGAAACAAACCGGGGATGTTGTTTGCGAGATAGAACTGTGTCAGCTCCCGCATGACGGGCTCGTCCACTTCTCCGCTGCCGTCGAACACAGTCGGCAAAGGAAGCAGCACACCCCGAAGATCAGCCGTTACGTCCAACGCGGTTCTTTCCGGGCGAGGAACTTCCTTGAATCATCGGTCGTGCAGTTGTGATGAGCGGCTTAATGTCCGATCGTAGCTAGGATAGGATCCCGAGGAGGCCGGACGGAGACCGGTACCAGAAACACTGGTAGCTTGGTTTCTCGAGAAACCAAGCTACCAGTGTTAGCACCTTGCAGTCAGCTCTTCGCTGATTGGCTGGCCGTTGGCCATGCGCGTCAGGCGCAAGTTGAGCAGCTCCACCAGGGCGCTGTCAGGCTCCAACTGCCGCGACTGCTCGCCCACCTGCGCCAGCTGGTTGGCGGCGGCGGCTAGGCTCGGGGCAACAGCTGCCTCCCGGCTGGCGCGCTCAGCCAGAGAGATAGCCTTTTCCGGCTCACACCCACCGAAGAATGCGAATTCTCGAGCCAAGTCGCGCTGCACGGTGGCAGCCCGCTTGCTCCATTCGTGTTGCTCCAGCAGCTGCAACTGATGGTTGCTTTGGGACGACTCCGGTAGAGGTGTGGCAATGAGCTCCCAACGCCGGTCAACAGCACCGGCGCGGCGATCGGCATCCAACTGCCGTCGCGGTCGCGCCGGCAGCGTTTCGCGGCTGGCGGCTTCCTCAATCCGCTCACCGATCTGCAGATATGCCAGCTCCGGATTAGCCGCGTCGATGACATCCTCGACGTCGTCGGTGTTCGTATTGACTGGCCGCAGGCCGAGGCGGTCCTCAACAGTTCGCTGCGTCATCCCTTGGGCGATGATGTCTCGCGCCCAGCGTACCTGCTCGGCCTCGGAAAAGCCGCGCAGCAGCCAGGCGGTCCGGGGAGCGATCTGGCTTGATCGCACCGCCTCCTCGACGAAGGGATGCAGCCGCAGCAAGCCCAGATGCATATTGACCCAGAACTTGCCGCGCTTTATCCCTCGCTGGGCCAGCAGATCGACGATGCCCGATATAGCCAACTCCTCGGTATCCCGAAGGTGACGCAGCGCACGGGCAGTGTCGATCGGATCCAGCCCGCCCTGCAGCAGGTTTTCGCCAAGCTGGTCTAGCAGCTTGTCGGCCCGCCTGGCTGGCGGATCAATGATGCGGACGTGGAGCCGATCCACGACGCCTTGGGCTGCGAGCACGCGGCAGTTGCCATGTTTCACGCGATAGCGATCGTTACCTATTGGGTAAACGCTGGGCGGATTGATGAATTGTTCGCCCGAGTCGAGGCCGGCGAGTAGCGCCTGACGCAGCTGCTCGATCGTTTCCTGAGGGTACGCGGTGCGCACATTCTCGGGGTCGATTTCGATGTGATCCAGCGAGATTGCCGCAATATTGGGCATGGTTGGCTGATTCGCAGGCATACGATGGAAGTATAAAGGCGGCGGCTAGGTTTACTTCAGCAAGCGCCAGTTCGATACCTATTTCGTGATGCTTCCGAAGAAGTCGCGAATCTTCGCGCGCTCTTGCACGACGAAATCGTAGTCGTAGGTGTCGAGGTACTTAACTCCGGTCTTGGGAATGAGCTCGCGCTGGATCCACGTCGGGTCGATGTCGCTGCGGACAGGCACCTGTCCCTGCGTCTGCGAATAGAGACTGAGGCCCTCCTTGCTGGCTATCCAGTTGGCGAAGACCCGCGCAGCGTT
>DATGVV010000650.1:0-1642 GCA_035299885.1 Chloroflexota bacterium
CTGATCGTGGATGACGAGCCCCTGGCCCGCCGGCGCATCCGCGCGCTGCTGCGGGGGCTCGGCCTGCTGCTCCACGAGAGAGCGGCCTGTCCATCCGGGTGAGTGACGCCCCACTAACCTGCGTGGCGCAGGGTGCGGGCAAGCTTCTGGCGACGTCAAGTTCCTCACCCGTGTCATCTTGCCCTCCCGGCCGCCGCGCGTGGCCGCCCCATCCGGCGACCTCCCGCTTGGATAGTAACTCGTTTTGGGTTGAGTCACTACCCCCCTTGCCGTCTGCACCGCCGGCGTCTATCCTCTGCCGCATGGCCCCCGCCCCCGGTGACGATGCCGCGCAGCAGGAGTTCCGCCGGCTCGACCACTCCCTCATCTCCGGCATTGCCTGGACTGTCGTTTTCCGCTGGATCGCCCAGGCCGTCAGCTGGGCCGCGACCCTCTACGTCGTCCGGATCCTGACGCCGGCCGACTACGGGCTCGTGGGCATGGCCACGATCCCGATCGGCCTGGCGCGCCTGGTGGAGGACCTGGGGCTGGACGCCGTCATCGTGCAGGACCGCACGCTGAGCGACGAGCAGCTGGCCAAACTGGCCGGCTCGGCGCTGTGCCTGGGCTCGATTCTTACGGTCTCGTTCATCGCCCTGTCGACGCCCATTGCGCTCTATTTCCGGGAGACGGCCGTGGCAACCGTGGTGGTGGTGCTGAGCCTGACTCTCCTCAACGACTCGATCCAGGTGGTCCCCCGGGCACTGCTGCAGCGCGACCTCAAGTTCCGTACGTTGGCCTGGCTGCACGGGCTGCAGGTCACGATCGCCGCCGTGCTGATGGCCAGCTGCGCCGCGCTCTCGCTGGGCTATTGGGCCCTGGTGCTCAACACGCTCCTAAGCGGCGGCGCGATCACCGTGGTGCTCTACGGGCTGCGACCGTTCCGAGTGGCTTGGCCGCGGCAGTTCGGCACGATCGCCGGCTCACTGGTCGCGGGCTGGCGGATGATTGTCTCGCGCGCAGCCTGGTACGGGTACAGCTCGTTGGACTCGACGTTCATCGGCCGCGCGCTCGGCAAGAATGCGCTGGGGACCTTCGGCTTCGCCATGACCTTCGCTTCGCTGCCGTTGACCGAGGTGAACTCCATGGTAAGCAAGGTGGTCCCCGGCATATTCTCCTTCGTGCAGGACAGCCGGCCCAAACTGCGCCGCTACTTCCTCATGCTCACCGAGGCCCTCTCGTACCTCACCCTGCCGATCTCCTTTGGTCTCGCGCTCACCGCCGACGACGTCGTGCGGCTAGCGCTCGGGGCAAAGTGGGAGGCGGTCATCCTGCCGCTGCGCATCCTGTGTCTCTACATGGCCGTCAACGCCTGCCAGATGCTGGTTGCCCACGTGCTGCTGTGGACGGGGCACTTCCGCGCCAACATGTGGCTCAACATACTCGCACTGGCCCTGCTGCCGACCTGCTTCTACATCGGGCTCCGGTGGGGCATTGTCGGGGTGGCCTGGGCCTGGGCCATCGGCTTCCCGCTGAGCGTCGTGCCGGCGGTGATCCTGATGAGCCGCATCCTCGACCTGCCGCTGTCCACCTACCTGGACGCGCTGCGGCCGGCGCTCACGGCCTGTCTGGTCATGAGCGGCGTGGTGCTGCTGGCGCGCCA
>DATGVV010000651.1:0-2450 GCA_035299885.1 Chloroflexota bacterium
CGACCCTCAAGCGCTTCTACCGCGAGAAGGATCGCATCCGCCTGCAGCCGGCCAATAGCCAGATGGCTCCTATCTATGTGGACCCCGAGCACATCCACGTCCAGGGCAAGGTCGTAGCCGTCCTCCGCAAGCTCTAGAGCAGATTCCTCTCCCACATTCGCCGTCCGCGTAGGACTGGGAGAGGCTCGGTGAGGGCACCCCCGGTTTCCGGTAAACTAGGCCACACATGTCGCTCTGGACAATCCAAATCCTGAATGGCGTGTCTTACGGCTGTCTGCTGTTCCTGCTCGCGGCGGGCCTCACATTAACCCAGGGCCTGCTGCGCCTGGTCAACCTGACCCACGGCTCCTATTACCTGCTGGGCGGCTACGTCGGCCTGATGGTGGTCAAGACCACCGGCAACTTCTGGCTGGCCATCCTGTGCGGCGCCGCCGCTATGGCCGTCTTGGGTTTGGTGATCCAACGCTTCTTCCTGAGCCGCTATCCGGGGAACGAGCTGGCACAGGTGCTGCTCACGTTCGGCTTCCTTTTCCTGTTGGGTGACCTGGCCTTGTGGCAGTTCGGTGGCACACCCCAAACGATCCCTACCCCGACCACCTTCCAGGGCGCCGTGTCGATCGGTCCAGCCCGCTTCCCGACGTATCGCTTCGTCCTCATCGGAGCCGGGCTGATCATCGGCACCTTCCTGTGGTGGTTCATCGACTACACGCGTATCGGCATGCTGGTGCGCGCCTCGGTGGATGATGCCGAAACAGCCTCCGGCTTGGGCGTGAACACCCCCCTGCTGATGACCAGCGTGTTCGGCTTAGGGGCGCTGCTGGCCGGCGCCGCCGGCGTTATCGGCGGTCCGCTGGTTGGCATGTACCCTGGCGCCGACTTGGACGTGCTGCTGCTGGCGATCGTGATCGTCATCGTCGGCGGCCTCGGCAGCTTGCGTGGCGCGTTTCTGGCGGCTATCATCGTCGGCTTGCTGGATACGGCCGGCAGGACGCTGTTCCCGCAGTTCTCGCTCTTTGCTATCTTCGCCCCGATGGCCATCGTACTCATCCTCAGGCCGAGCGGCCTGCTGGGCAGAGCTACCGCATGACCAAAGTTGGCGCAGCCGCCGGCGCCATCGCTTTCTGTGTCCTGCTGTTCATCCTCTCGCGCGTCCTGAGCAGCTACTACCTCGTGCTGTCGACGCGCATCCTGATCTTCGCCATCTTCGCCATGAGCCTCGATCTGCTGGTGGGCTACACCGGTCTGTCGTCGCTCGGTCACGCCGCTTTCTTCGGGTTTGCCGGCTATGCCACCGGCCTGTTCGCCCTCCGGGTGGCCAACAACCTGGTGCTCACGATTGGCGTGGCCGTGCTGCTCACCTTCTGCATGGCCTTCATCTACTCAGCGCTGGCCCTGCGGGCCAAAGGCATCTACTTCCTGATGCTCACCCTGGCCCTTTCGCAGGTGCTATGGGGCATCGCTTTCGAGTGGCGCCAGCTGACGGGCGGCGATGACGGCCTGCCGGGCATTCCGCGGCCGGTCATCGGCCCCTGGCACCTGAGCAACAGCCCCAGTTTCTTCCTATTCACGGGTGGCCTGTTCGTGATTAGCGCGGGCATCCTGATGCTCGTCGTCCGATCGCCGTTTGGCCTGTCGCTGCAGGGCATCCGTGAGAGCGCCTCGCGCATGGCGGCGCTCGGCTACAACGTCTGGCTGCACCAGTACCTGGCGTTTCTCATCGCGTCCGTTTTTGCCGGCGTAGCCGGCTCGCTGCTGGCCTACCAGAATGGCATCGTCAGCCCCACCCAGCTGCACATCGTCAGCTCGGCTGAGGCGCTGCTGATGGTCATCCTGGGCGGTGCCGGGACCATGGTCGGGCCATTCTTCGGCTCGATCGTCATCGTGCTGCTGGAGTACCTCGTCAGTCAGCGCACCGAACGCTGGGTGACCGCGCTGGGAATCATCTACATCCTCGTGGTGGTGTTCGCCCCACGCGGCATCTACCCGCCGATGCGGGACACTGTCATCCGCCTGCTGCGCCGCGTTAAACCGGCACGGGAGCGCGAGCAGATCGCCATGCCCGAACCGGCGCCAGGCATCACGCTGGGCGCTGAGTAGCTGATGGCAGCACACGCCACAGCCCTATCGCTGCACGGCCTGAGCAAGCACTTCGGCGCCGTCAGGGCCGTAGAGCAAGTCTCGATGGACATCGCCGAGGGCGAGCGGCGCGCCGTCATCGGCCCCAACGGCGCCGGCAAGACGACGCTGTTCCACGTGGTCAGTGGCGTGCTGCCGCCCAGCGCCGGCAGCATCAACATCTTCGGCCATGAGGTCACCCACTTGCCCACCCACAAGCGCATCGCGCTGGGCATGGCCCGCACGTTCCAGATCACGAACCTGTTCCGCAGGCTCACGGTCGAGCACAACGTGTTCCTGGCGCTGCAAGGCCTGAGTGCAACGAAGCTGTCCAT
>DATGVV010000652.1:0-6528 GCA_035299885.1 Chloroflexota bacterium
CATGACAAAGTCGACCTCAAGCTATTCCAGATTTTCGGCAACCGCGAGAACTACTGGGAGGAGGACCCCGATCGGGTCGACACTATCGCGGGCCATCCGGAGGCGGCGCTCTACCTGACGCGGCGGTTGCAAGACGCCGGGCTCAATCCGCTGTTGGTGCCGGAACCGCAAGCGCCGCTGGGCTTGGGCCACAACGCCCTGGGTTCCATTCTGCACCTCGATATCGACCGGCATGAGTTCAAGACGCCGGTGGTGCCGGTGGGAGTGGATCCCTTTGGCTTCTTGCGTACGCGTAATAACGAAGGCCTGTCGCCGTGGGACCGCGGCCTGCCACGACCGTTGCTGCCAAAAGAGGCCTTCGATCTCGGCCGCGCCGTCGCCCGTGTCTTCAAGGCCAGTCCCTGGCGGGTGGCGCTGGTGGCCGGCACCGCGTGGTCGCACGCCAACGACTCGGGATGGGAGCATGAGCGCCTGCACCAGGATATCGAGGCGGACATGGTGCGTTACGAAGAGTGGCGCAACAACGAGTTTGACAACTGGGGCGAAAGCTTCAACTTCGAGGACATGGAGAAGCACGCCCAATGGGAGCTGCTGATCTCGATCATTCTGGCCGGAGCCATGACCGAGCTCGGGGCTAGGGTGCAGTACAGCGACTTCTTCGCGCGCCTGATACTGAACAGCAGCTGGGTGACCACCATCTTCGAGGTGAAATAGGACAGCTATGGGACGGTTGGACGGGAGAGTCGCGCTGATTTTCGGTTGCAGTCCCAACAACGGCGGGACCATCGCCCACTTCATGGCCCGCGAAGGCGCCAGGATAGTGGCCAACGACATCATGCCGGAAGTCGCGCAGGAGACAACGGCCTGGCTGCGAGCGCGCGGCTACGATGCCGTCGCCGTCCCAGGTGACGCCTCTCAGAAAGATGAGGCCGAGGCTATTGTCAGGCAAGGGCTGGAATGTTTCGGCCACATCGACACAGTTGTGAACCTGGCTGGCCACCAGTTCCGCTGGCCGGTCACGGAAATCAATCTGTACGATTGGAATCGCCAGCTGGAGGGCTTCATGACCGGCGGAATGCTCACCACGAAGTACAGCGCGCGGGCGATGATCGAAACTGGCCACAAGGGCTGCATCATTCACGTCATTTCGTCTGCCGGCCATTACGGCGAGGGCGGCAACTCAGGCTATTCGGCCGCCAAGGCCGGCCTGATGAACTTTGCCAAAGCCGCGGCCATGGATCTGGCCCATTACGGCATCCGCGTGAATACCATCACGCCCTATTACATGGAGCACAACTTGTGGCGCTTCGGCACGCCCAGCTCATTCCGCTCGCGCTACACGGCCACGGCGGAGGACTTCCTCAGGAGCATCCCCATGGGTCGCTTCCCGCGGGCTTCAGACCTAGCCTACGCGGCGATTTTTCTCGCTTCAGACGAAGCGTCGTTCATCACCGGCATTGACATTCCTGTTGACGGTGGCGTACGGGCCAAATACCCACCGTGGCAGCCTGGGCATTACACCAACGCCAAGATCGAGGAATACATGTCGGCCAATCCACCGCAGCGCTATGGCGAGCCGGTGGAGCAAGAAACCTAGCGAGTTACGAGGTAGCTGGCAGAAGCAGCCCGCGGTTGAGCGCCCGACTTGGGCATCCCTCGCGCAGAAAGCAACATCTTGCGCCACTCGATTGTCTGCTGATCGCTCACTGACAGGCGTTCCGGCCGGTCGTAATACAGGTGGATAGCGCCCGGCGAATCCTGCTCGGAGAAGTTCTTGTTCATAGCCCAGTTGTGGAAGGCGGTCCACTGGATGGCCTCGTGAATCCTGCCCAACAGCGTGGACCGCCGGGAGGCATGGAAATAGACCATGCGCGTAACGTTCTCGCTCACCGGAATGCACCAGCGAGTGTACATGTGGGTGCCGTAGTTGAGGCGAACCACGCTCGGTAGATGCTGTCCAGTGCCCCACTCCTCGCTGACGTCATAAACTGGCCGGAACCGGGCCCGAACCCTCGCCCCCAGATCGAAAATCCAGGTCCAGGCGAAGCGGTACTTGGTCTTGGGCCATCTGGCGCCAAGCAACGGAAAGTAGTCCTGGTAAGGTCGATTTGGGCCATTGGCAATTGGGGGTTGCCCGACGGCACGCCGACCTGACGCCGCTAAACGATGTGGCCCAACCCGATACGGCTTGCCTGCCATGGGCAACGTAGCCGGCATGATCTTGTGCATCAGCATGAGTGCTGAGTTGCGATGGACGTAGCGCACGTGCGAGTCGGCATAGTTTTCCACTGCCGGCCGCCAATTCGACGGCCAGCTGTTAGTCCAGCTGAAGATCTTGACGGTCGGATCGAAGAAGTCTTCTGGAATATCCGTTTCCGGCGGGACCGGCTCACCCACGCCCATCCATGCGAAGACGATTCCCTTGAGCGTAATCGTCGGATAGCTCTTGACCCGCAGCTTGCCCGGCATCGGCGACAGCGGGCCCTCACCCAATGCCGCTACGCATAGGCCTGTTTCGTCGAATACGAAACCGTGGTAGAAGCAGGCTAACGTCCCTTTGAAATCGCAATGGCCCTTGTGCAGCATCGCTCCGCGGTGCGGGCACGCATTGTCCACAGCCACGACCTGGCCGCTCTTGCCCCGGAAGAAGCAAACATCCTGCCCGAGCATCTTAACCAGGACCGGTCTGCGCCAACCAACCTTGCTTTCTCGTAGAGCGGGATACCAATATTCCCGAAGCCCCAGCACGGGCAGCAGTTGTCGAAGGTCGCGAGATCGCTGATTGTTCGGAACCGGTTCGTTGCCGTTACCGTGTCCGTTTGCGCCGCGGCCATTGTCAGAGACGGCGCCGTTCCCACTATCGCTAGCGCTGTCTGTCGTCGCTTGCACTAATGTCCCTCCGACCTCGGAAACTACACCGGGGCGCGCATAAAAGATGATCTAGCTTCGTTGTCAACCTATCACACGCATTAGAAGGCGACAAGAGTCATGCTTGAAATAGGAGAGGGATAGAAACGTGCCGAAAACCTACAGCAAGGAAGAGACCGATCACTCGATCGACGTCAATGACATCAACATCCATTACAACGAGGCCGGCAGCGGCCCGGCGCTGATCTGCACCCACGGCGGTGGCCCCGGCGCGAATGCCTGGGACAACACCAAGTTGGCGCTGCCTTACCTGGCCGAGCACTTCCGCACCATCCTGCTGGACATGCCGGGCTTCGGCGGCTCACAGAAGCAGATCAGCCGCAACGGTGTGCCGATGGACCTATTCTGCGCCACCCTGCAGCGAGACTTCATGGACAGGCTTGGCATCGACAAGGCCCACCTGTACGGCTCGTCCGCCTTCGGCGGCGCGGCGCTGCGCTTTGGCATCGAGTTCCCCGACCGCATCGGCAAGATCATCATCCAGGCCTACGCGGCCGGCGCCCACAACGAGACCGCGGGCCTGAAATCGCTGGCCACCTTCGCTCAAAATCCCGTGCGCGAGAACATGGAGGCGACGATGCGCCATTTCACCCCGCGCGAAGAGTTCCGCACGCCTGAGATGGTCGATGCCCGCTTGCAGATGGCTCTCACGCCCGGCCATCTGGAGAGCCGCCGCGAATTCTCCGGCCGCTCCAACGATCCCAATCTCAAGGATCTGTTGCCCAAGCTTAAAGCCCCCGTGCTGGTCACCTGGGGACACAAGGACGGGATGATCCCAGTTGAGGATATCTGGGACAACCTGGAGCGTATCCCCGACGTCCGGGTCCACGTGTGGGGCGGCAACACCGGCCACTTTGTCGTTACCGAGCACCCCGAGGAATTCGCCAAGCTGATCACCTCGTTTCTGCTATAGCTGCCCACGGATGCGAATGGGTTTGGTACGCTCACTCCGGGTTCATGTACATGCAGTTCCAATCGCGGAGGTCCTGAATGATCGAAAGCCTGCTCGCCGGCACGCAAGCCGCCGAAGCGCGCCCTAAAACGACGCGCGGGCCGCTGTACGAAGCGGCTGAGCTGGGTTTCCGGCCGTACTGGTACCCGGCGCTGCTCTCCCGGCACCTGGGGACGAAGCCACAGGCAATTAAGATGCTCGGCGAAAACCTGGTCTTCATCCGCGCTGGAGGGCGCGCGCATGCGCTCCACGATCAGTGCGCCCATCGTGGCATGCCGCTGTCCCACGGTACTTGCCTCACCGAAGGGACCATCACCTGCGCGTATCACGGCTGGACCTACGACGTGAGCGACGGCCGCTGCGTCGCCGCTTTGACAGACGGGCCGGAGTCGCCCGTTCCCGGCAAGAAGGGCACCGGTGTGCAGAGCTATCCGGTCGCGGAGCGCAACGGCATCATTTTCGTCTACATGGGCTCG
Organism: Chloroflexota bacterium; assembly: GCA_035299885.1. Lineage (GTDB taxonomy): Bacteria > Chloroflexota > JAJPGV01 > JAJPGV01 > JAJPGV01 > DATGVV01. Next base: position 4,357 of record DATGVV010000652.1, read on the forward strand.
GGCACTCCGCCGCCGCTGGAGGACGACGTACCGGATGAGGTGCTGCGGCCGGATTGGACGATCCAAACGGTCGTTTCAGTGTGGAGAGGTAACTGGCGGGCCGCGGTCGAGAACGGCTACGATGCCGGCCATGCGTCATACGTCCATCGCAACAGCCTGCGCTGGCGCACGGCCATGTCGCTGCAGCCAGCGTGGTCGAACGTGAAGGAGAGCCAGGTTGTCGGGCCGTACCTGCGCTCGGGCGATGGCAAGCCTGGCAAAAGCGAGGAGATCTATCCCGTCGTCGGCCGCTGGCCACGGCATAGCTGGCTGCGTCGCAAGCTAGCCGAGTTCGGCCGCAAACCCGAGCACCGCCGGCCGTTCGGCAACCAGTTCCACCTGCCGTGCATCATCCACAACCGCTACTTCTATTACGCCCACATCCGTTGGGCCGTTCCCGTCGACGCGAACACCACCCGGAATTTCCAGGTGTTCGCCGGGCCCTACCAGGGAGCGCGCGCCAAAGCCTTCAAGGCTCATTACTGGCTTTGGCACCGCTGGGTGTTCCACATGATGTTCAACGGGCAGGACGAAGCGATTATCTCCAAGCTTGATTACTCCGCGCCCGAGCGGCTGTACCGACCGGATCGTTCGATTGTCGATTTGCGCAAGTACATCGAGACACACGTCCGAACCGAGGATGGTGCTCGTCCCGAGCGCACGGCCGACGATCTGGCCGAGATTCTGGGCTAAGAGGCCCGCTATGCTGTGGCGAATCACCGGCGGCCTGCTCGCGCTGGCTGCCAGCCTCTTCCTTGGCTATTTTGGTTTCCAGGCCTATTTGAAATGGCTGCTGCGCGGCCAAACCGGACCGGGTAAGTATGATCCGGTTCGCTAGAGCCGTGCTGATGTTAGCGGCCGTGGCCGGCGCCGCGGTAGTCCTGCGTAAATTGCGCCGCCTGGCCGACCCTGACCCAAGCGTTTACGGCCATCCTGCCATTCCCAGGAGTCCCGGACCCTAGGACCCCAACGCCGGCCGTTCGCCGCCCAGGTTAGCCGGGGCCTTGCTTGATTGGCATCAGCACAGGTTCGAGCCCACGCGAGCGGCATTCAGCGTAGAACTCCTCGTGCACCGCCGGATCCTCCTGGTCGTACGGCACCAGCTCCGACATATGGGCTTCGGGACCGCCCACTCCGGCGCCGTAGAGCGAGAAGCCGCCGCCCCTGAAGGCAATTTGCCGCAGCGGTTCCGCGTTGGGATTTGCGTGCAGATGGTACATCCCGGTACCTGGTGAGATGATCGCGCCCGGCTTCAGCTCGAACCGCTGCCGTGGCCCGTCCTTCATGTACATGATTTCGTAGCCGCTGCCGGACAGCACCAGGATCATGGCTCCGGCGGCGTGGCGGTGCGCCTGGACGTAGGTCACCGGGGACAGCTCGTGAATATGGCAGCCGTAGACGCTATCGGCCATGACGAAGCGCATGTGCCGTGCGCCAGCCCCCTTCGCCTCCCAGGCCTCCAGCTCGAACGAGCGCACGTCGGCTACGAAGTTCGTTTCCCAGCTGCGCGTGCCCCAAGAGTGGCCTTCAGCTGTGAAGAAGTCGCTCTGCTCGGGATCGAAACGATCCTTGAACACGAACGGGTTGTTGAACACGAAGTCCAGATTGTGGTACTGGTTCAACGCCTCGGGCGCGGTAGTCGCCGCCATGAGCCGGGCAGGCTGCGAGCCCGAACCATTGAAATGCTGGTGATGGGCGTTGAGCGGGATGGCAAAAAAGCTGCCGGCCTGCCATTCGAAGGTGAGACGTTTACCGCCGTCCTGCCAAACCTGTGTTGCGCCGTTGCCACTCAAGACGTACGTGATCTTTTCGAACAGGTGCCGCTCGGGTTTCAGGTCGGCGCCGGGCGAGATCTCGACGACATAGCCGTTCGTAACCTGTTGATTCGCCAGCGACAGATAGGCGCCGCGGCCGCCCAGTCTGGGCCAGTCGCCCAGCTGCAAGGTATACACGTCCTCGATGAAATTCCCCCGGTAGACGGGGATGTTTTCCAGCTCGAGCCAGTAATCGTAAAAGCTGAGCTTGATGCTCCTGGCGCGCCAGTCCTTGTACTGCAATGGGGTCACAATTATAAGCGTGTTGAATCTCATGCCCGTCTGAACGGGCTCATGGAAGAAAGGATGGGCCGTGGCC
>DATGVV010000653.1:0-7875 GCA_035299885.1 Chloroflexota bacterium
GGGCGTTCGTTGTCAAGCATGAGTTTCTCCTTCCTAGCAGCCTAGCGTACTGCTTGATGAAGCCGAAGTCCGACATCAGCAGCGAGCCCGCGTTGAATTCAAAATCGGGGTCCCGGGAGGGGGACTCGACCCCCGCACCCTTGCAGGCACGGGCTCTCGCCATAGCGTTACGTTGCGCCTGAAATGCGCTTGTCCAAATCGGGCATTCGACGAAAATCTTCAACGGTGGCGGCTAGCCCCTCTGCCAGACTGACCGTGGCCTTCCAGCCCAGTTGCTGTTCCGCCTTGTGGGGATCCAATGCGATTCGGTACACGTCGCCCTGGCGAGCTGGCCCGTAATTTGGCGAGAGGCCGTAGCCGGAGAGCTGCTGGAGCTCCACAAAGATCCGATTCACCGTCACCGGCGCGCCAGTGCCAATATTGTAGGCTTCGCCCGAGCCCGCCGTCAGCACCGCCAGGTTAGCGCTCACCGCATCCGCCACGTACAGCATGTCACGAGCTTGCTCTCCAGTGCCGTCGATAGTGACCGGACGGTTCAAGATCATGCGGCTGGCGAAGAGCGCGATGACCCGTCCTTCCTCAGATTCGAAGCCCTGCCGCGGTCCGTACACATTGGTATACCGAAGCACGGTGTAGTCCAGGCCGAACGTGCGCTTGAACGTGCCCAAGTACTGTTCAAAACAGTACTTGCTCGTGCCGTACGGGGATAGCGGTCGAATGGGGTGGTTTTCCTGGCACGGTAATACTTCAGGTTCGCCGTAGAGTGCCCCGCCCGTGGAGATGAAGACGATCTTGGATGTCTGGCCCGCTCGAGCGGCCAGCAGCAGGTTGATGCCGCCCACGAGATTCACTTCAGCATCGAAAACCGGATCCCTAACGGACCTTGGCACCTCAGATTGCGCCGCATGGTGGTCGATGAGTTCAGGACGGAAGTCGGATACGGCGCGGTTTACCGCGTCCGCATCACGAAGATCGGCCTCGTATATCTTGACTCTTGGGTTGACATTGTCGCGGTATCCTGTGCTGAAGTTATCGAGCACAGCGACTTCGTGGCCAGCACGGAGCAATCCATCGACGACGTGGGATCCGATGAAGCCAGCTCCACCGGTCACAAGTATTTTCATAGGTAGGAAGAATTCACAAAGACCATCTAGTGTAGCCGAGTAGGAGCGCGCCGAGCTGCCGCTCGACAAGGCCCAGCGATTCCGCGCTGGCGCGCACCATATGATCTTCCAGACGGCGTTCGAGCCGGCACTAGGAACTCGCTTCCTTTGTCACCCCTCTGACAATCTGGGGCCTTCTCGCCTACGAAGGCGGCATCCTACCTACCGAATCTTTGAGTAGGACACCGCTTGCCGGCGGTCGTACCACGCCGCAAGATGCCACACAGAGTCACCCAATCGGGCGGAGTGCGGCGGGAGTGACTTAGTACCGGCATTACTGATGCAAGTCATAACCGAAAACACGTGCCACAGGATTTGTCTAGCGTGGCTGACACAGAGCAAAGGGCAGTAGTGAGCGCTGCCGGGGCGCGCTCCGCGCCGGAAAGCGAGCGTCTTGTAGCACCGGAGCGCACATCTCAGATGGTGGGCGCTTCTGAGGCAAGTTTCGATGCTCCCCCCAGCGTGTGCGATCAGGAGCCGTGGTGGGCGCGACCCAAGTGGTTTTGGCGGGAGGCCCGGGAAACCCGCGGCTCAGAGCCGCGCTTGCTTTGAGTATCGCGGAGAAACCCCTAACGCGCACACAGCCTCGGGCTGTGACCGCCATGCTCGCCTCGGTACGGCCCCAGGTACGCGGGAAGTTCCTATCGATCGGCGAGAAAAGGCTGTACGTACGTGGAGTCACCTACGGCACCTTCCGCCCGGATGAAGCGGGCAATGAATACACCAACCCAGAGACGGTAGAGACCGACTTCGCCTTGATGGCTGCGTCGGGTGTGAACGCCGTCCGCACCTACAACGTTCCGCCCATCTGGCTGCTCGATACCGCTCGCCGCCACGACCTGCGCGTGATGATTGGCTTGCCTTGGGAACAACACATCACCTTCCTGGACCACAGGAAGCGAAGGCAGGATATTGAAGGACGCGTGCGGGCCGGCGTGGCAGTCTGCGCCGGGCATCCGGCGGTCCTCTGTTACACCATTGGCAACGAGATCCCCGCGCCTATTGTCCGCTGGCATGGTGCCGGGCCAGTTCGACGTTTCGTAGAACGGCTGTACAGAGCTGCTAAGACGGAAGATCCGGGGGGCTTGGTTACATACGTCAACTACCCGTCGACCGAGTATCTGGAACTGCCGTTTGTTGACCTGCACTGCTTCAACGTCTATCTAGAGAGAGAGGACCGTCTGGCAGCCTACCTGGCCCGGTTGCAGAGCATTGCCGGCGACTCACCACTGTTGCTCGCTGAGATCGGACTCGACAGCCGCCGAAACGGTGAAGCCGGCCAGGCACGTGCGCTCGACTGGCAGTTAAGGAGCGCGTTTGCGGGGGGATGCGCCGGCGCGTTCGTATTTTCCTGGACCGACGACTGGTATCGGGGCGGCTATGACATTGATGATTGGGACTTTGGGCTTACCACTCGCGCCCGAGAGCCCAAACTCGCGCTCCAGACCGTAAAGGACGCGTTCGAGGAAGTTCCGTTCCCCCGTGACGCGGACTCCCCCCGTGTTTCGGTGGTCGTCTGCAGTTACAACGGAGAACGAGTCATCCGAGAGTGCGCCGAGGGCCTATCCCGGCTCGAGTATCCGAACTTCGAGGTCATCGTGGTCGATGATGGGTCGACGGACGCTACGGCTGCGATTGCACGGGACTACGGTTTCAAGGTCATCAGCACGGAAAACCGCGGGCTCAGCAGCGCGCGCAATACTGGCCTAGAGCACGCGACGGGCGAGCTTATCGCCTATCTCGATGATGACGCATACCCCGATCCACACTGGCTGAGCTACCTGGCAAATACCTTTATGACTACCGACTACGCTGGCGTCGGCGGTCCCAACATCCCGCCGCGCGGCGATGGTTTCATAGCTGAATGCGTGGCCAATGCGCCGGGGGGGCCTCTCCACGTGATGCTCACCGACACACAGGCAGAACACATTCCGGGCTGCAACATGGCCTTCCGCACAGCCTGCCTGAAGCCAATTGGCGGGTTCGATCCCCAGTTCCGCGTGGCTGGAGACGACGTGGACGTGTGTTGGCGCCTGCAGGAGCAGGGCTGGACGTTGGGATTCAATGCCTGCGCCATGGTCTTCCACCATCGGCGCAACTCGATTCGCGCCTACTGGCGGCAGCAGCGAGGCTATGGCAAGGCTGAAGCGCTGCTGGAGAGGAAATGGCCTGAGAAATACAACAGCTCCGGCCACGTGAGCTGGAGTGGCCGGCTATACGGGAAGGGGTTGGCACAGGCACTGGCCCCGCGGCGGCGGATCTACCACGGAACCTGGGGTAGTGCTCCCTTCCAATCGATCTACCAGCCGGCCCCGGATGGCTTCTGGGTGTTGCCACTCATGCCCGAGTGGTACCTGGTGGCAGCGGCACTCGCTCTGTTTTCAGCCCTGGGACTCCTGTGGAAGCCGCTATTCGTCGCGCTTCCTCTCTTGGCAATTGCGGTCGCGATGCCGCTGGTGCAGGCTGGCATTGGCGCCGCGCGGGCGTGCTTACCCACAACAATTGGCCGGTCACGCTTCAAGTGCCTCGGCCTGCGGGGGCTTATCGGCGTGCTGCATCTTCTGCAACCGCTGGCGCGCTTACGGGGGCGGCTCGACTATGGACTCACCCCATGGCGGCGTCGTGGCAGCATACCGTGGGTTTTCCCCGTGCCTCGGCGGCTGTCCGCCTGGAGCGAACACTGGCATCCGGCGGAAGCGAGGCTCAGGGTCATGGAGGAAACGCTCCGCAAGAGCGCAGTGAGCGTGCTTCGCGGCGGGGATTTCGACCGCTGGGACCTTGAAGCCCGAGGCGGAGTATTCGGACGAGCGCGAGGCCTTCTCGCTACCGAAGAACATGGCGCTTCGAGGCAGCTCGTCCGCTTCCGTTGCTGGCCAAAGTGCTCATCACTGGCCTTAGCGCCGGCGCTGCTCACCTTCGGGCTGGCGATAGGGGCGGCGCTCTCCCGCGACTGGCCAGCCTGCGCGGTTCTTGGCCTGGTATGCCTACTGCTCCTATGGGGCCTCCTTACAGAGTGCGCCACGGCCACCGGAGCGCTGTTCGAGGCATTCAAGCGAGCGTCGGTGGAGCTAGGCAGCTTCATTGACGCTGAGTCACCTAAGGCGGCCGCGCCGGAACAAGCCGCCAGTGCTCCTGCTCAAGACTATGTCGGCCCGCGAGTACCGGCGATTGTCGCGGCCGAAGCCACCCGCTTGGCCGAGGGGTTGGAAATGCGATGAGCAAGCTCTTGCCGGATGCATTGGAGCAGCTGTGGCACACCGTCGAGGAGGACAAGATCACTAGCGACGAGTTTTGTGTCGAGCAAGAGCGCCTTATTGAGCAGTATCGCGACACTTGGCGGCAGGCGCTGGTGATCGACGGCCACGCTCGTCTCAAGGAAAGCTTGCTCTGCGAGCTCGGGGAATACGTTGCCGGCAGCGATCTGCAGGAACTAGAGAGCCGTTGCAGCATCTCATGGAAGACCGTCGAGGACGAATGGCACGAGCGCGTGGACCCATCACCCGGCATCGCCGCGATTGAGCGGTTCTACGATCGCTCTGAAGCGTATCTCTACAACCTCACCTGGTGGCATTCGCTCGTCGAGGACGATACACCACTGGCATATGTGACGGCGTTAGAGTTCGGGCTGCTACAAGGCTGCCGCCGCTACTTAGACTTTGGGGCCGGCATCAGCTCGGGTGGAATCCTGTTCGCGCAGCACGGCTTCGACGTCGCTTCGGCTGACATTAGTTCGTCTCTGCTGAACTACAGTGGCTGGCGCTTTAACAAGCGCGGGATTGCAGCGCTCCTCGTCGACTTGAAAGCGAGCGCCATGCCAAGCGAATCCTGGGACCTGATCACCGCCATGGATGTGTTCGAGCATCTGGTCGATCCGGCTGAGGCAGTGGATCAGATCGCCGCCTCGTTGGCTCCCGGTGGATTTCTGTACGGGCGTTTTGCCATGGACGCGGATGACGTCCGGCCGCAGCACATCGTGCACGATTTCGGGCCCGTATACCAGCGCCTGCGATCGCACGGCTTTACCCAGGTCTGGGAGGACGGCTGGCTCTGGGGTCACCAGGTGTTTCAAAAGCCATGAGGGGCTCTCGCTTCGTCCCCAAGGGCGACCTGCGCCTCTATGGGCGCTTGCTAGGCCAGGTTGGAGGAGCCTGGCCCCTCATCGCCGGCATCTTCCTTATTAGCCTGCTGTCCACGCCGCTGAGCCTGTTGACGCCTCTACCTTTGAAGATTGCAGTTGATAGCGCCATAGGAACGCTGCCACTTCCGCCCCTCCCAGCCTGGCTGATGCCGGAACCGGGTTCTCGGGGTGGCGCGCTCACCCTCGCCGCCCTGCTCCTGATCGCACTGGCCGTGTTGAAGCAGCTGCAGGGCATAGCAAGCTCCCTTCTGCAGGCCTATACGAGCGAAAAGCTGGTGCTCAATTTCCGGTCTCGCGTGTTCGGTCACGTCCAGCGTCTATCACTTGCCTACCACGACACCATCGGCACATCAGATTCCACCTATCGCATCCAATACGATGCACAGTCCATTCAGTACGTGCCGCTCGATGGTCTCATCCCTTTCGTTACTTCCGCAACCACGCTCGTTGGCATGCTGTGGGTTACGCTGCGCATCGACTGGCAGCTGGCGCTTGTCGCCTTGACCGTCGCACCCCTGCTGTACATCGCGTCTACAAGCTCCCGAGGGCGCTTCCGCAATCAGAGTCGGGAAGTGAAGCAGCTCGAGAGCCTGGCCATGAACGTTGTGCAAGAGGCGCTTTCGGCCATCCGCGTCGTCAAGGCCTTCGGGCGAGAGGATCACGAGGAGCGCCGGTATAGGGACCATTCTGCGCGCGGCATGCGAGCGCGCATCCACCTGGGTCTGACCGGAGGCGCATTTGACCTCTCGGTTGGCTTGATTACCGCGGTAGGGACGGCGGCGACGCTGTGGATCGGCGTGCAGCACGTCATGGCCGGCTCTTTGACCACGGGCGGACTGCTCCTGGTGATGTCGTATCTCGGCCAGCTCTACGATCCATTACGGACCATCGGCAAGAAGGTAGCGAGCTTGCAGGGCTACCTCTCCAGCGCCGAACGCGTCTTCTCGATCCTGGATCGGGCCCCGGATGTGATAGAGCGAGCTGATGCGCGGTCGCTCAGGCGTGCTGCCGGTGCCGTGACCTTTCAGGACGTCTGTTTCTCGTACCAGGAAGGTCAGCCGGTGCTGCACGACATCTCCTTCGACGTCCCTTTCGCCGCTCGCGTGGGAATTGTGGGTAGGACCGGAGCGGGGAAGACCACTATTCTGAGCCTGCTGACCCGGTTCTACGATCCGGATTCAGGCCAGATCTTGCTCGATGGCGTCGACTTGCGGGACTACAAGGTGGCCGACTTGCGCAGCCAGTTTGCCATTGTACTGCAGGAACCGGTGCTGTTCTCGACCACCATCGCCGAGAACATCGCTTACGCGCGACCCGAGGCTAGCCCGGAGGAGATCATCCGCGCAGCCGAGTTGGCCGATGCTCATGATTTCATCGCGCGCCTACCAGACGGGTACGAGACCTCCGTCGGGGAACGCGGAATGCGCCTATCAGGAGGAGAGCGGCAGCGCATCTCGCTTGCCCGCGCCTTCCTGAAGGACGCACCGATCCTCCTGCTCGACGAACCTACCAGCTCGGTTGACCTCAAGACCGAGTCCACGATCATCGACGCCATGGAGCGCCTCATGCGCGGGCGCACCACTTTCATCGTTGCTCATCGGCTTAGCACGCTCAGGGACTGTGATATCAGGCTCGAAATCGAAGACGGGCACCTTGTTTCTCAGCGCCTCGAGCCTGGCGACACATTGGTTGGCGCTGGGTTGGTGCAGGCGGTGTGAAGGGCCTGCGGAGGCGAACGAATGCCTAGCTCCGCTATTCTCGAGGTCCCGACTGCTGACCTGCGCGAGCATCCCGCTGTGGAGGCCTGGAGGAGGTTCAGGGAGGCCCAAGCTGCGCCGCGCCGGATATTCGTCCTCAAGCCCGAAAAGAAGCGATCGGCCGTCTATCGCATGGAGGGCCTCGGGCTTGGAGGCACGGCCGTCATCGCTAAGCGCAGCCGGATAGACCGGCTGGCCACAGAGTTCCTTATCTACCAGGAAGTGTTGCCACGGCTGCCGCTCCCTACGCTGTATTGCTATGGACTGATCGAAGATTGCAAGCCTGGCGTTGGCTGGCTGTTTCTAGAGGACGCCGGCGAGCAGAGATATTCGGCGGAGAACGAGCAGCACCGCGCACTTGCCGGCCGCTGGCTGGGGGCGCTGCACGCCGCTGTGGCGCGGCGGCCGGCCCTGAGCGATTGTTTGCCGGACAGGAGTCTCGATTACTACCAGCGCATCGTCGCGCTTGCGCGCGAGGCCGTCTGTGAGGGGCTCACAAACCCAGCTTTCGGTGCAGCCGACCTCGCCACGCTCGGCTCGATCCGATCCATCTGCGACGTCGTGCAAGGCCACTGGTCCGAGCTTGAGGAGGTCTGCCGCGGCGTACCCGAGACCATCGTGCACGGCGATTTCGGAGCTAAGAACGTGCGCATTCGGACAGGTCGAACCGGCCTAGAGCTACTGCCCCTGGACTGGGATTCAGCAGGCTGGGGATTACCGGCCTCTGATCTTTCGCAGGTCGATGTAGGGACATACCGGTCCGTGGTAGGGGTTGTTCTGCCAAAGCTGGGGTCGAACACACTTGGCCGGATTGCCA
>DATGVV010000654.1:0-8929 GCA_035299885.1 Chloroflexota bacterium
CACGACAACCTGGAAGTGTGGCCCAAGCCCGAGCAGGATCCGCATCCGCCAATCTGGCTGGCTTGCAGCAACAACCCTGAGAGCTTCGCCTGGACGGCCCGGCAGGGCTACAAACTCCTCACGGTGGCGTACGTAAAGCCGCTGCCTAAGCTGGCCGAGATGACGAACGTCTACCGCCAGACCTGGCAGGAGTCGGGTCGCGACATGGCCGGTTGCGAGGTGTGCACTCACTACCAGGTGTACGTCCACGAAGATGGCGCAGTAGCGCGGGAGCGCTGCAAGCAAGCGCTGCGCCGCTACTCGGCTCTGCTGCAGGACTCGCTGCGGCAGGCCAAAGACGTCAACGAGGCGCTGCGCCAGTCGGCCGCCGAGGACGTGGACATCGAGAAAGTCATCGACCAGGGCCGCGTGTGCGCCGGGACACCCGACGAGTGCCTGGCCATCTTGGAACGAGCGCAGGACGAGCTCGGGCTGACCATCGTCGACTGCAACTTCCTCTTCGGCGGATTGACCTACGAGGAGGCCGATCGGTCGATCCAGCTGTTTGCCAGCAAGGTCATGCCGAGGCTCAAGAGCCGGCTGCCGTCCTGGAAGGGCGAGCCAGTGGGAGCGCGCTAGAATCGGCCTCAGGGAGAGAGTATGTCTGGACACTCCAAATGGGCGCAGATCAAGCGCCAGAAGGGCGTCAACGATGCCCGGAGGGGGCAGCTCTTCACCAAGGTCGGCCGTGAGATCACGGTAGCCGCGCGCGAGGGCGGCGGCGATCCGGACGGAAACTTCCGGCTGCGCCTGGCGATACAGAAGGCGCGCGAAGTCAACATGCCGCAGGACAACATCCAGCGGGCCATCAACCGCGGCAGTGGCGCCGATAAAGAGGGCGGGCAGCTGGAAGAACTGTTTTACGAGGGCTTCGGCCCGAACGGCGTGGCCATGATGGTGCAGGTCCTGACCGACAACCGCAATCGCGCGGCGGCCGATGTACGCAACGTATTCACGCGCGGCGGCGGCAACATGGGCGAAGCCGGATCGGTGGCCTGGATGTTCGACCAGAAAGGCCTGATCACGGTCGAGCTGGATAGCGCCAGCGCAGAGGAGGCCGAGATGGCGGCTATCGACGCCGGAGCCGACGACATCCAGGAAGCCGACGGCGTACTCGAGGTGTACACCGACAAGGCGGACCTCGACACCGTGCGGCGGGCACTCGACGCGCAGAAGCTGAAAATCGGCTCGGCCGAGCTGGCCATGGTGCCCAAAACGACCATGGAGCTGGACGAGAAGGGCGCCACCGCCGTAGCCAAGCTGGTCGATCGCCTGGAGGAGCTGGACGATGTCCAGCGGGTGTACCTCAATACCGACATCCCAGAAGAGATCCTCGAGAGCATCTCCGGCTAGCCATTTGTCATCCTGAGGCCGCAGGCCGAAGGATCCGCCGCCGCCGCGGCCGACGACGGATTCTTCGCTGCGCTCAGAATGACATTGAAAAAGGCGATCACATTTAGAAAATTTGAGCTAGAATCTGGCCCAGATGCGCATCCTTGGCATCGACCCGGGGACGGCCACCACCGGGTACGCCTTCATTGACTCTCCTCCCGACCGGGCGCTGACGTACGGCGTCATTCTGACGGCCGCGGGCGAGCCGCTGGAGCAGCGGTTGCTGCTGATTCACCGGCGCCTGTCGGAGTTGATAGCCGAGTTCCAGCCTGAGGCGTGTGCGGTGGAGGAGCTGTTCTTCGGCAAGAACAGCCGGTCAGCCTTCAGCGTGGCTCAGGCCCGGGGGGCGGCACTATTGGCGGCGGCGCAGCACGGCCTGGCAGTTGAGGTTTACCGGCCCATCCAGGTGAAGCAGGCGGTGGCTGCCTACGGCGCGGCCAGCAAACAGCAGGTGCAGCAGATGGTGCGCATGCTGCTGGGGCTGACCGAAATTCCCCGGCCGGACGACGCGGCCGATGCGCTGGCGATCGCGCTGTGCCACGCGCATGCCCACGAGGGCCTGGCCCGGCGCCGCGCCGCGGAGCAGCGGATGCAGTTGGCGGCGCTCGCATGATTGCGGGTCTGGAAGGAACGATCGTTCGGCGCGGCGCGGATTACGTCGTGGTCAACGTGGGTGGCGTGCAGTACAAGGCCACGGTGTCGCCACAGACCCTGTCAGGGCTGGAAGGCGATCGCGTGCAACTGTCCACGTTCCTGTATGTGCGCGAGGACGCGCTGCAGCTCTATGGCTTCTCGTCGCCCGAGGAGCAGGAGCTGTTCGAGCAGATCCTGAACGTAAGCGGGATTGGGCCCAAGGGTGCGCTGGCGCTGGCGGGCTCGATGGCGCCAGCGGCGCTCCGAGCGGCGATCCAGGCCGGCAACGTGGACATGCTCAAGCGCGTGCCGGGAATTGGGGCCAAGACCGCTCAGCGGCTCATCCTGGAGCTGAAAGGCAAGGTGGCGCCGGACATCGCCGAGATCGCGCCCTCGGGCAGCCCCGAAGCTGAGCTGGCTGAGGCGCTTGGCGCGCTCGGCTATGGTGCGGCGGAAATTGCCTCGGCGATCAGCTATCTGAGGGGCATTGATCTGCCGCTCGAGGAGCGGCTGCGGCGGGCGCTGCGCTTCTTCGCCGAGGGCGTGCCGGCGTGATCGCCGGCCCAGACCGGCTGGTGGCTGGCTCTGAGCAGGCAGACGACGGCGCGGTCGAGCTCAGCTTACGCCCGCGCTCGCTGCGCGAGTACATCGGCCAGGACAAGGTCAAGGAAAACCTCTCAATCTTCATAGAGGCGGCCCGAGGCCGCGGCGAGGCCTTGGACCACGTGCTGCTGTATGGTCCACCCGGCCTGGGCAAGACGACGCTGGCCAACGTGATCGCCAATGAGATGGGCGTGAAGATCAAGACGACTTCCGGCCCGGCCATCGAGCGGCCCGGTGACATGGCGTCAATGCTGTCTGTCATGGGCAAGGGCGACATCTTCTTCATCGACGAGGTTCACCGGCTGCCGCGGGTGGTGGAAGAGGTGCTGTACCCGGCCATGGAGGACTACGTCATCGACATCATGATGAGCAAAGGCCCGGGCGCGCACAGCGTGCGCATCCCGCTGCCGCGCTTCACCGTGGTGGGCGCGACGACGCGCTACGCGGCCATGACTTCGCCGCTGCGCGACCGGTTTGGGGCCACCTACCGGCTGGATTTCTACGATCAAACGGCGCTGCGCGAGATCGCCGTGCGTTCGGCGGCCATCCTGGGCGTGCCGATCGACGAGGAAGGAGCGACGGAGATTGCCCAGCGCTCGCGGGGCACGCCACGCGTGGTCAACCGGCTGCTGCGCCGCCTGCGGGACTATGCGGAGGTGCGGGCCAGCGGCGTGATCGACAGGGAAACGGCCCAGCAGGCGCTGGCCATCCTGGAGATTGATGAGCTCGGCCTGGACGACATCGACCGCAAGGTGCTGGCGACGATCATCGACAAATTCTCGGGCGGGCCAGTGGGCCTGGACACGGTGGCGGCCTCCATCTCGGAGGAGTCGGAAACGATCGAGGACGTGTACGAGCCCTTCCTGCTGCAGCTGGGGTTCATCCAGCGCACTCCCCGCGGCCGAGTAGCCACGCCCCTGGCCTACCAACACCTCGGCCGCCCCCTCAAGCCAGGCCAACCCGGATTGTTTAGCTAGCCGGCGAGGGCGGGTTCGAAGCTGGGGTCGTCCAGCGGGCCGAGGTAGGGCTCGGCGGGCGCGGAGGCGGTTTCGCCTGGGAGGACCTGCACTCGGTTGGGGCCGAGGAGGTCATCGAGCTGCTGCTTGAGCTTGGGGTTCCACCAGGTGGTAGCGCCGGGATGGCGCTGCAGCTCGTAGCCGCCAAGACGTAGATCGAAGCGGTCGTTGCCGCGATAACTGTGCAGTGCGGCAATGACGCGCTCGAGGCAGCTCACGTCGGCTTCGTGGTTGCCGGTGCGCCGGATGTCGATGGCCAGGCGTAGGTGCTCACGCCGTTCGATCATCTCCTCCAGCGGCTGGACCGTCTCGCACAGCAGCTGGGGCACGTCGTCGCGGAAGTCCACTCGGCCGGTGACGACCACCGGCGCCTCATCGACCCAGTGAGAGCCTGTTTCGTCGTAGGTGCGCGGGAAGACGATGACCTCCATTGAGCCGGTCAGATCCTCTATGGTGGCGGCCAGCATCATCTTGCCGGCCCGAGTGGCGATGCGGCGCTGGGCGCTGATGATGCCGCCAATAGTGATGGTTCGGCCATTCAGTTCGGCCTCGATCTCGGCGATGTTGCAGGTGCGGATGGCGCTGAGCGCTGCCTCCAGAGGCATGAGCGGGTGATCGCTGAGGTAGAGGCCGAGGTGCTCCTTCTCCCAGGCCAGCTTGAGGCTCTGGGGCGTGTTGTCCTCGCCCATCTCGCGGGCTACCCGGCCGGTCCACAGCGCCGCGGCGGAGCCGTCGCCTCCGACGACGTCGCTGCCGCTGCCGCCGGCCAGCATCACCTCGAACATGGTCACCTGGCCGACCTCGGCGGCGCGCTGAGCGGCCTGCGCCGAGGACATGACCTTCTCCAGCTCATCCAGCATCGCTTGCCTGCCGCCGAGGTCATCGATGCCATCGAAGGCGCCGCACTTGATCAGCGACTCGATGACCTTGCGGTTGATGTCGCGGAAGTCGACCTTGTTGCAGAAGTCTTCGAGACTGGTGAGGGCGCCCCTCTCAGCCCTGGCTTCGATGATGGCCTGGGCGGCGCCGCGACCCACGTTCTTGACCGCTGCCAGGCCAAACCGGATGGCGGCGTTCACGATAGTGAAATCGAGCATCGACTCGTTCACGTCGGGCGGGAGGACGTCCACGCTCATCCGGCGGCATTCGGCCACCGCGGCGGCGACTTTCTCGGCGTTGCCCTGCTGCGCCGTGAGGACGGCGGTCATGAACTCGACCGGAAAGTTGGCCTTGAGGTAGGCCGTCTGGTAGGCCACCAGGCCGTAGCTCGCGGCGTGGGCCTTGTTGAAGCCGTAGCCGGCGAAAGGCTCGATGAGGGTCCACAGCTGGCGAGCCTTGTCCTCGGTCATGCCGTGCTCTTTACCGTTGGCGACGAGTCCGGCGATGAGCTTTTCCTTCTGGGATTCCATCTCGGACGCGATCTTCTTGCCCATGGCTTTGCGCAGGGCATCGGCCTCCGCCCAGGAGAAGCCGCCCATCTCGACGGCGATCAGCAGCACGTCATCCTGGTAGGTGACCACGCCATACGAGTCGGCCAGGATCGGCTTCAGGCGCGGATCCAGATAGGTGATTTTGGCGGAATCGTGCTTGCGCTCGATGAAGGCCGGAATGGTGTTCATGGGGCCAGGCCGGTACAGAGCGACCATGGCCGCGATGTCGAAGATGTTACTGGGCTTGAGTTGCTGCACGTAGCGCCGCATGCCCGGCGACTCCATCTGGAAGATGCCGGTGGTCTCCCCGCTGGACAGCAGGTCGTAGGCCGGCTTGTCGTCCAGTGGGATGCTGTTGATGTCCAGCTCGATGCCCTTCGTCTCCTTGATGAAGGCGACGGCGTCCTCCACGATGGACAGGTTAATGAGGCCCAGGAAGTCCATCTTCAGCAGGCCGATCTTTTCGACGGCGTTGAATTCGAACTGGGTCAGCAGGCTGACGCCGCCGCAGGCTGAGGACTCGGCGTCGGCTTTCGGATCGCGCATCAGCGGCAGGTACTCGAGCAGCGGCTTATCCGCGATCACCACCCCGCAGGCGTGAGTCGAGACGTGCCGGACGGTGCCCTCCAGGTTCTGCGCCAGGTCGATCAGCTCCTTGACGTAGGGCGCGGACTGGTAGAGCTGCTGCAGCTCCGCCACCTGATCGAGAGCCATCTGAATGGTTGTGGGTACGGTGGGCTTATCGGGCGGAATCAGCTTGCAGATGCGATCGACGTCGCCGTAGGGCATGCCCAGCACGCGACCGACGTCGCGAATGGCGGCGCGGGCGCCCATCGTTCCAAAGGTGCAGATGCGCGCCACGTGGTCCTCGCCGTATTTTTGTGCGACATAGCTGAGGACTTCGTCGCGCCGCTTGTCGGAGAAGTCCATGTCGATATCGGGCCCGGTGGGCCGTTCTTTGGTCAAGAAGCGCTCGAACGGCAGCTTGTAGAACAGTGGGTCGATGCCGGTGATGTTCAGCAGGTAGCACACGAGGCTGCCCGCGGCTGAGCCTCGGCCGGGCCCGACGGCGATGCCATGCTCCTTCGCCCAGTTGACATAATCAGCGACGATGAGCATGTATGTGGAGTAGCCCTTTTCGATGATCACGTCGAGCTCGTAATCGATCCGGCGCTTGATCTCCTCGGTCAGCGGCCGGTATTTGCGTTCGGCGGAGTCGTACACCTGGCGGCGGATGTGCTCCTCCGGGGAGGAGCCATCGGGGGGCTGGTAGTTTGGCAGGATCCAGGCGCCGATGGGGATATCCACGTTGCAGCGCTCAGCGATGGCCAGCGTGTTCTCGAGCGCCCCAGGCAGGTCCGGGAAGAGCTCCGCCATCTCCTGCGGCGATCGGACATAGAAGGTGTCGCTTTCGAACCGGAAGCGGTTCTGGTCGGCGCGGTCCTTGCCCACCTGGATGCAGAGCAGCACGTCGTGCGGGTTGTAGTCCTCTTTGGCGGTGTAGTGCGAGTCATTCGTCGCCACCAGCGGCACGCCCATCTTGCTCGACAGCTCGCGTAGGGCTTCGTTGACGCGCGCTTGACCCTGGGTTTGGTGGCCCTGGACCTCAAAGAAGTAGTTGTCCGCGGCGAAGATGTCGCGGTATTCCTCGGCGAGGCGCAGGGCCTTATCGGGGTTGCTCTTGAGGATGGCCTGTGACAGCTCGGAGCCAAGGCAGCCGCTGAGGGCGATGAGGCCCTCACTGTTGGCCCGCAGCAGGTCGTGGTCGACCCGCGGCTTGTAGTAGTAGCCGTCGAGCCAGGCGGTGCTGACCAGCTTCATGAGGTTGCGATAGCCGGTGAGGTCTTTGGCCAGGACAGTGAGGTGGTAGTTCTCGCGATCCTTGAGGTTGTCCCGGTCGCGCAGGGATCGTTCGGCAACATACAGCTCGGCGCCGATGATGGGCTTCACGCCCTTGGATTTGGCCGCCTTGTAGAAATCGACGGCGCCATGCATATTGCCGTGGTCGGTCATGGCAACGGCGCCCATGCCCAGCTCCTTGACGTGGTCCACCAAGGAGTCGACCTTGCTGAGGCCGTCCAGGAGCGAGAACTCAGTGTGGACGTGCAGGTGGGTGAAATCGGTGACCACGGTTCGGCCGGAATCCTACCACTTACGTGACATTTGTTTTGGACAAATGTGCTACCCGGATTTTGGCCTAACCGGCGGCGCTGCTTGGGGTGATACTAC
Organism: Chloroflexota bacterium; assembly: GCA_035299885.1. Taxonomy (GTDB): domain Bacteria; phylum Chloroflexota; class JAJPGV01; order JAJPGV01; family JAJPGV01; genus DATGVV01. Next base: position 7,343 of record DATGVV010000654.1, read on the forward strand.
AAGCTGGCGATGTCGTTGCTGGAGCGGCTGCTCAGCCCGAAGGCCGTCGTGGGGATGGTCAGCGGCGCCATCGCCCTGGCGCTGCTGCTCAGCTTCGCCGATATACGGCAAGTTGGTCAAGCGTTCGAGCGCTTCCCTCCGATCCTGCTGCCGACCATCCTGGCGCTGATCTTTGCCCGCGAGGCCGTGCGGGTGGTGGAGTGGCACTACCTGCTGACGGCGCTGGGGCTGCGGCCGCTGGTGCGCCACAGCATGCTAACGCTGCTTGGCGGCGACGCCAGCCAGATCCTGCCTGCCGGTGTGTACTTCCAGAACTACCTGCTCCAACGGGCGGAAGGCACGGCTTTCTCGACGTCTCTGGCGGCCACGCTGGCCATGCAGCTGCTGGAAGCCGCAGTCTCCCTGGTGGTACTGGTGGTAGTCGGCGTGCCTGGTTGGGACTGGCTGCGGCCGGTAACGCTGGTGGTCCTGGTTGGCTATGCGGTGTTTCTGATCCTGGTAAGCCGGCGCGGCGTGGTGGACTGGCTGGAGCGGCGGGCGGCCAACAAACGCTGGAGCGGCCTGATCCTGGATCAGCTGGCGAAGTTCCTGGAGGGGCTGGAGGGCTTGATGCGGCCAGGCGTCATCCTGCGGGCGGGCATTTTGACGGCGGCCTACCTAGCGTTCACGGTGGCTGCTTTCTACGTCACGCTCAAGGCCTACGGGCTGCCGCATGTTGGTCCCGGCGAGGCGGCGGCCATCTACTGCTTCGTGCTGACCCTGATCATCCTCGTGCCGCTGCCGTCTGATTGGGGCTTGAGCGAAGGTGGCGGCGTGACGATCCTGCTGGCGTACGGCGTGCCGCTGGCCGAGGGGCTCACGATCATGCTCATCATCCGTTTCGCCACGCTGCTGTTCACCGAAGTCATCGCCGGTGGCGCGCTGCTGGCGATGAGGGGCGAGATCGGCCACATCACGGGCGAGCTGCACGACGCGCCGGCGCGCTAGATTCGCGGGGGCGGGGGTGCTAACATCGGATTCCGGAATGCCTAACCAACCCGGGGCCGCGGCAGCCGGCGAAGCAGCCGCCCGGAAGCTGTTGGAAGGCGCCCCTCCAGCCTCTGTCGATCGCGATGAGCTGCTGGCCGCGATCGAGCCGCTGGCTGCCCAAAAAACGTCGCAAGCGGCGGACGTGCTGGCGCGATTGGACCAGCCGAAAGATGTGGCTAAGGCGGCTCGTCGAGCGCTGTTCCGGCTGCAGACGCAGGGCATACGGCCCAGCGAGGAGCCTGTTGAGGCAGCGCCCGCGGCAGCCGCCACGTCGGCGCAGAAGATGAGGCTGCTGGAAGCGCGCATCAGCTCCTACGACCCGCACGGCACGCGGGCTGTGTCGATCCTGGCCGAGAAGCCCTTCACCGGGCTGGTGAACCTGTTCGCCATCGCCAGTGACGTGGACGGTTTGCTGGACGCTGAGCTCAGCACGACGACCAAGAAGGCGTACTTCGCCCGGCTGGAAAATTTCACTCGGCAATACGGCTACATCGAGTTCGTGCCCACCCCGCCGGAGCATGCCAACCAGGTGATCTACCGCTGCGCCACGGCGAATGA
>DATGVV010000655.1:0-6348 GCA_035299885.1 Chloroflexota bacterium
ACGACGGTCAGCATGGCCCTGGCCATTGAGTCGCTGCGGCCGGGCGACAACCGTGGCCAGGCGCTGGGCATCTACGCGGCCGGCATGTCCACCGGCTACGCGGTGGGCTCGCTGGTGGGCGGGATCTCTGGCGACAGCCTGGGCTACACCGGCGCGTTTCGCCTGGCCGCTGTGCTTTTTCTCGTGGCCATGCTGCCTATGCTGCTGGACCGCTCCGAGCCACCACCGCTGGAGAGGTCAGCGGCTGGCAGCGCCGCTCAGCCGGTGGGCTGGCGCCGGGCCACGAGCTTCGCCGGCTTGCTGCTGGATCCGGTGCTGATGTTCATCATCCTGGGGGCGTTTTTCCTGAACGTCTATCTGACCCAGTTCAACACCTTTCTGCCACTAACCATGCTGCCGCTGGGCTTCACTCTGGCGCAAATCGGCCTCGTGCGTACCGCGTGGTCGCTCACCAACACCCTCGGCCGGTCGTTCGGCGGGCCTGTGCTGAACTGGCTCGGCCACCATAGGGCGCAGCACTCCAGCCTGGTGCTGCAGGCCGGCATGCTGATGCTGCTGGCCCTGCCGCTGCCGCTGCCGGCCTATATCGGCGTGACCGTCATGGCCGCCTCGGGGCGGGCCATCTGCTTCGTGGCCAACACGGTGGCGCTGGCTGACATCGACCCGACGCGCGTCAGCCGGGGGGTCGCCTCTGGCGTCATGAACGCGGCCGGCGACCTGGGCAACATCGCCGGGCCGGTAACCGGCGGCTTCATCGCTCGCGCTGTGGGCCTGCAGAGCTTTTGGTTGATCTCTCCGCCCCTCTACCTGGCTATCTACTTCGGCCTGCTGCTGGCGCTGCGCCGCCGCGAGCAAGTCCAGAGCGTGCCGGCAGCCGTATAGTTCAGCGTATGGCGAAAGCAACGTTCGGCGCGGGCTGTTTCTGGGGCGTGGAGGACGTGTTCATGCACACCCCCGGGGTGACTACCACGCGCGTCGGCTACACCGGCGGGCACAGCAAGAATCCCAGCTATCACGACGTCTGCAGCGACACCACCGGCCACGCCGAGGCTGTTGAGGTTACCTACGATCCCGCCAAAATCAGCTACGACCAGCTGCTAAAGGTCTTTTGGGACAACCACGATCCCACAACGCCCAATCAGCAGGGCCCCGATTTCGGCACGCAGTACCGCTCGGCGATCTTCGTTCACGACAAAGAGCAGCAGGAAGCCGCCCGCGCCTCCAAAGAGGAGCAGGACACGACCGGCCGCTTCCGCCGACCCATCGTCACCGAGATCGTGCCGGCCGACGAGTTTTGGGAGGCTGAGGACTACCATCAGCAGTACTTCGCCAAGCGAGGCATCAGCCACTGCCGCACGTAGGATTACCGCGTGCTGCCACCTACCTGGTACATCCCCGATAACGCGCAGGCTCGCGATCTCCGCCAGCGCTACAACCTAACCTGCGAGGTGTGCGCCTTCCGCCAGGTGATGCTGCACTACAGCATGGATGCGCCAGAGGAACAGCTGCAGCAGGTACTGGGCCGCGATGAGAACCCCAACCGTGGCTTCCGCGGCGCTTACTGGTCTAACTGGGGCGACCTGGACAACTACGGTGCGCACGCCCCAGCGGTGAAGGCCATGATCGAAGGCTTCCCTCGGCCGGGCGTGTTCGCCGTCCACTACGTCGCGAACCTGGACCAGGCGGCCGAGGCGCTCACGCGGAACTGGCTGGTCTTCGCCTGGATCCCGGTCGAGATGCGCCGCTCCTATCGCGTGCTGGTGCGTATGTCGAATGGCGAGCAGGTGGTGCTTGTGCCAGGCGAGCACACGGTTACGCTGCACGGCTACGACGGCGGCGGATTTTACGTCTACGACCCACGCCCCAACATGCGGGTGCCGGACTACATCGCCGCCGGTCCGCTGGGCCAGGCCGTGGCTTTGTTCGACTACCCCGGCCTGGCCGTCCAACCGCTGTTCTAGGGGTAATGGCTACCGCCGGAGCAGGCTTGCCGGTACCTTTCTCCCACCGTCGAGGATCGCCGGCCCAGCACCGCTAGACTCTAACAAACCCCTTCACAGTGGCTGCTTCACGCTCCCTCATCTTGGTCGCCCTGACGGGCCTGCTGGCCGCGTCGTGCGGCGCTGTGGTCGTGACCCCCTACGGCGGGGTCGCCGCGACTCCGCCCCAAATCAACCTCGTTCCGCCGGCTCCTGAAGGCCCCGTTCCAGCCGAAGAAGCGGCCGTTGTGGAGGAGACGGAGCCCATCGCATATGACGCCGCGCCCACCCGCCTGGAGCCGGCGGCGGCCGTTCCAGCGGCAGCCGCGCCCCTGCCGTCGCTGCCTGCACCGCCCCCCGATAAAGTGCTGCTGGGGCCGCTGCCACTCATCAGCCAGACCGTCAACAACTGCGGGCCCGCCTCAGTAGCCGAGGTGCTGGGTTTCTGGGGCGTCAATCGCAGCCAGGACGAGGTGCAATCAGTGCTGCGCGGTGACGGCAACCCATACGGCATGACGCCCGCGGGCGTTCCCAGCTACATGGCCTCCCTCGGGCTCGACGTACTGCTGGGCACGGCAGGCACCGACGAGCTCGTAAAGAACCTGCTGCGCGCCGGCTTTCCCGTCATCGTGAACCAGACGGTAAGCGACAGCGACCTCGAGTTCCACTACCGGCCGATCGAGGGTTTTGATGACGAGCGCGGCATGTTCATCGCCAGCGACCCGCTCATCGGGCCGCAGCATGCCATCAGCTATGGCGAGTTTGACCGCGACTGGGGGTACACGGGCCATCGCTTCATCGTGATCTACCCGCCCGATAAGCTCGACAAGCTGAACGCGGCCCTGGTGGCCGGCAAATGGGATCCCGCCTACGCCGAAGGCGGCGGCCAGGCGCAGCCATGGTCGGTGCCCGGCACTGGTGGTCCGGCTCCCGTGACGACGCCGCTCATGTCCGGCAAGCCGTTGGGCAGCGGCTGGTTCAGCGGACCGGTGAAAGTCGGCTTCAGCGCCACGGATCACGGCGGCTTTGGGGTGGCTAACACCAGCTACGTCATCGATAGGCAGCCGGCGCAGCTGTATCGAGGCGAGTTCACGATCAAGGACTCAGGCAAGCACACCATCGTTTTCCACTCGGTGAACTTCAGTGGCAGCCGCGAGGCCGACAAGACGGTCGAGGTAGGCATCGACCAGGTACCACCATCAACCACAGGCACCGTCGAGGGTGCGCGCGACGCGGGTGGCGCCTACAAGCCCGGAGCGCGGCTGACGCTGGCGGCCAGCGATGAGGCCGCCGGCGTGGCCAAGACGACGTACAGCCTGGACGGTGGGCCCATTCAGACGTACTCCGCGCCGGTGACCCTGGTGGCTGGTACTCATACGGTCATCTACGGATCGAGCGACCAGGCCGGGAATCTCGAGGTCCAGCACGTCCTCACGCTGACGGTCCAGCCCGGCGCGGCTCCCACCAGCGGCCCCGCGGGCGCGGTCTTCGCGGCGACAGCTGACGCGCCAGCTCCGGTCGCGTCGCCCGCCGGCATGCCGGCTGATGGCTACAAGGTTTGCCCGTTGTTCGACCCGACCAAAGCCAATAAGGTGGGCGCGACCGTGACCATTGCCGTGCAGCTGTGCGATGGCGCAGGCAAGAACCTGTCTTCCGCGGCAGTGCCGTTGACCATCCAGTCGCTGGTTGGCCCGCCCGGCTTCAAGCCGCCGCTTCCGAGCGCTTTCCGCTATGACGCGGCGCTAGCAGGCTACCAGGCTCTTCAGCCTGGTGGCCTGCCACAGTCGACCTACGCGCTGTACTTCACGGCCGCCGGCGATCCGGCCGTGCACATGGTGGTGTTTCGGGTCGGCTAGCCGACTGAGGGCAGGCCCTCCGGGTACAGCGTCTTGACGAAACCCTGCAGCTTGAGCAGGTGCGAGTTGTCGTAAAAGTCGGCCGGCTTGTGCCCTTTCACGCTTGGTTCTATGGACAGATCAATCACGTTCTGCACGTCGGGATCCTGGACCAGCGGGTAGGGCTGAAGCAAGGGCGGCGAGGTCTTGTACGTCTCCTCCAGCATGGCCGGGTCGTCCAGCCTGGTCCACTTGGTGATGGCCGCCTTGGTCGTGGCGGCATCGGTACGGGCGATTTTGATGGCTTCCAGGTAGGCCTTCAGGAAAGCCTCGGCCTGATCCGGGTGCTGCTGTAGCCAGGCTCTATTGGCGACGATTCCGTTGTTGATCGTCCGCAGCTTCAGATTGCCGAGGTACAGGATCTCCGACAGACCGGCCTGCCGCGCACGCAGGGTGTTCGGCGAGGTGAGGATGGCGGCTTGCACCGACCCATTGATCAGCGATGCCAGGATGGTCGAATCGTCGCGCAGATAGACGAAATTGACCTTGGCGGCGTCCACGTTCTCCTTGGCCAGGATGGTTCTGATGGCGTTGTCACTCGATTGCCCGCGCGAGGTCACGCCCACGTTCTTGCCCGCCAGCTCCTGGACCGATTTGATCCCGGCGACGGCAAAGATCGACTGCGTGAAGGTCGGCAGCGGGACGGCGATGTACGTGACCGCGGCGCCGCTGGCGACGGCATTTATCCCATTTGCACCGTCAACCACAATCGGGCCCTCGCCGCTCACGGCCGCCTGCAGATCTGTCGGCGGCGGCAGATTACGCACGTCAGTGGTCAGGCCGTACTTCTTGAACAGCCCCAGGTCCTGCGCCATCCAGGCCGGCGAGAACGCCGACGACGGCTGCGAGAAGGGGATCAGCAGCGTGCCGCTGGGCACCGGCTTAGCCGCGGCAGACGCCGCGGCGGAGGCCGGCTTGGATTCGGCGGCCGGGATTCGGGATTCAGAAGCTTGAATCCTGACTTCTGAATCGTTCGCTTGCCCACAAGCAGCCATCAAGACTAAGCAAGCAAGAAGTGTGGCGTGTGGTTTCATAGTGGCGCTCACTTTAGCAGCGAGCGTATGATGCCTCCGGAGATCAGCGCAGCGCGACATGCCTCACGCCGCCACGCATCTGGCCCGCGATTCGAAATTCCGTGGAGAATTGAAAGCATGCACGTATCCATGACCGTTAACGGGCAACATCGCGAGGCCGACGTCGAGCCGCGCACGCTGCTCGTCCATTTCCTGCGCGAGAACCTGCGCCTAACCGGCACGCACGTGGGCTGCGACACCTCCCAGTGCGGCGCCTGCACCATCCACCTGAACGGCAAGGCCGTGAAATCGTGCACCATGTTCGCGGTGCAGGCCGAGGGCGCCGACATCCTGACGATCGAGGGTCTGGCACCGCCGGGCGAGCTGCACCCGGTGCAGGAGGGTTTCTGGCAAAAGCACGGCCTGCAGTGCGGCTTCTGCACGCCCGGCATGATCATGGAGGCCGTGTACCTGCTGCAGCAGAACCCGAATCCCACGGACGACGAGATCAAGCTCGCGCTGGAAGGCAATTTGTGCCGCTGCACCGGCTACATCAATATCGTTGAGGCCATCAAATACGCGGCCGAAAAGATGAGGGGCGCCCATGTATCCCGCTAGTTTCGAATACGTCGCACCCGGTTCCCTCCAGGAAGCAATCAAGCTGTTGGGCCAGCACGGCGATGACGCCAAGCTGCTAGCCGGCGGCCATAGCCTCATTCCCTCTATGAAGCTGCGGCTGCTCGAGCCCAAGTTCCTGATCGACATCAGCCGCTTGCCCGACATGAACGGTATCCGCGAGCAAGAGGACACACTCGTGATTGGCGCGCTCACGCTGCACGCCGATGTCGCGGCGTCGGATGTCGTTCGGCGCCGCGTGCCTGGGCTGGGTGAGGCCGCCGGGCGCATCGGCGACCCGCAGGTCCGCAACCGCGGCACCATCGGCGGCAGTGTGGCCCACGCGGACCCGAACGCCGACTACCCGGTGATCCTGCTGGCGCTGGGCGCTAGCTTCACGTTAGCGGGCTCCAACGGCACTCGCAGTGTCGCGGCCGACGACTTCTTCGCCGATCTGTTCACCACGGTGCTCGAGCCCAATGAGGTTGTGACGGAAGTCCACGTCCCGGTGGCCGCCGGCAGCGCGTACGCCAAGTTCCCGCACCCCGCCTCGGGCTACCTGGTGGTCAGCTGCGGCGCCGCGCTGACGAAGGACGGATCGGGCAACTGCGGCTCTGCCCGCGTGGTGGTTGGCGGCCTGGCCGGCAAGCCGGTCCGCGTCAGCGCCGTCGAGTCGGCCCTCACGGGCAAGCCCCTCAGCACCAACACCATCGCCGCCGCGGCCGCGCACGCCGCCGAAGGCACCGATCCCGACGACGACCTGTACGCCACCGCTGACTACAAGCGCCACATCGCCACCGTCTACGCCCGGCAAGCAATCGAGGCCGCAGGCCAGCGCGCCTAGCG
>DATGVV010000656.1:0-2797 GCA_035299885.1 Chloroflexota bacterium
TTTCGCGGCCAGCGCGTGCTGCTGCTCTGGGATGGCCTGCCAGCCCATCGTAGTCGGGCCATGCACGACTACCTCGCCAGCCAGGCGCATTGGCTGCTGCAGGTGGAGCGGCTACCGGCCTACGCGCCGGAGCTCAATCCCGTCGAAGGCCTCTGGGCCAACCTCAAGGGCACCGAGCTGGCTAACCGCTGTGACCTCCAGATCAACCAGACCATCGACGCCGCTCAGAGCGGCGCGGAGCGCATCCGCTTCAACCAGCAACTGCTGTTTGGCTTTCTTGGGCAGACCGGTCTCTCTTTTTGACTTCTGTGTCACTCTATTATGCGAATCTCTTTAGCTGGCTGCCCCCAGCGTTCTCGATAGACCAGCTGCCCTAGGGACAGCCGCTCGCGCCGGCGCCGGCAAGCTGGGCGCGGGACAGCCGTAGCTGCCGTACGCGGCGTCGAAGGGCGCCAGCTGGACGCCACGGCCTGGCTGCTGGGCGGAGGGAGTGCCATGGTGATCAACGCCGTCAGCCCGACAGCGCCGCTCCCGCGGCTCATCCAGACCGCCCAGCGCCAGTCGCCCATCTGGCTGCCAGATGGCAGCCTGCTGGCGCGAGGCAAGGGGGCCGGCCCGATCCTGCTGCGCCAGTTCGACAGCGGTGGTCTGCTGACGGAGGGGCTGTCATTTACCCGTCACCAACGGCCCTGCGCTATCCTCTACCGCTCCACTATGGTCGCTATCTTGCTCCTGAACACAGTTGGATAGTTCACATCGTGGAAGAGCTTGGCCGTGAGCAAGGTGTGCTCGAGCGCCGCAGCGCGCACCGACAGCGCGGCCACGATGGCCCCTGAGAGCGGTCCAGCGACGTACACCCAATAATCGCGAAAGTAGTGGCTAATCACAGCGGGCCCGAGGCTGCGTGCAGGGTTGAGGCTGGTGCCGGTGTAAGGAGCGCCTCGCCAGACCAGCAGCGTCACTACAAGCCAGGTCGCCAGGGGCGTCCAATGCAGCGTCGGACGGCTGGAAACGAACACAAAGATGGTCAGTACCAGCAGTGCCGTCATGAGCGCCTCGATGCCTGCAGCCCCGACAGGACTGAGCCCGCTCGCTGGAACCGTGGCCCCATCGTGCAACTGCACGGCCGTCGAGCCCCAGGCGAGCCGCAGCAGGCCGGCCCCGGCCAGGGCACCGGCGCACTGACTCGCCACGTAACCCAACAGGTCATGCTTGTGCACGTGCCCAGTCAACCAGAAGGCGAGCGTGACCGCCGGATTGAGATGGGCGCCGCTCAACCGGCCCGGGGGGCTGATAGCCACGAGGCTGCCGGTCCCGGCAAACAGGGCGCCGGTGAGCAGCAGCCGCCAGGAGACTGATGGCACGACCGCCGCCACCGGTGAACCGGCGCCGAAATCCAGGCACACGGCGCTGAGGCCGCCGAACACCAACACCGCAGTCCCGAACGCCTCCGCCGCCCATTCGGCCAGGTGAAAGCCGGACTGCGGCCCGGTGCCGGCTCTAGGGCCGAATCCGCATCAGTTCCATTCGGGCAAATGGGGGCCATTGGCGCCAACAGCCATGCTATCTGACGGCTGTAGCCACCGCTTCTTTACCTAACCACTATTTGCCGACCAGATCTGATCGTCGTTTCTGGCCCCCCGGAGCTGTAACGCTCGCCTCGACGACTACATGGAACTTGTTCGCGACCCGCTGCGCGAGTTCGCCGTAGAACGACTCAGGCTGATCGCGGTGCCTACCGCGTCCTGGGCGGACGGGTCCACATGCTTGCAAACCGATCGCGGATACGGTCTTCGCTGACCCTACGTTGATTACTACGGGTAGCTCAGGTAATGGTGTGTTTCGAAGCCAGCCCAGCGAATCGACTGGCCATCACAGCGAATGTGGACCGCCGTCAGCGCGGTAGCATGACCCAACATCAAATGAGGAGCTACGTTATGCAGGCGTCCCTGATCACTCTACTCGTCGCAGTGGTGATCGCCACTGTTTTCTTCATGAGGACCGTGAAGGTCATCCAGCAAGGTTATGTCGGCGTCGTCACGCGCCTCGGCAAGTTCCACAAAATTCGCGACCCGGGACTAGCCATCATCCTGCCATTCATCGACCAACTTGTTCGCGTTGATGTCCGTGAAACGCCCCGCACGGGCGATAAGCAGGACGTGATCACGGGCGACAACGTCGTCGTCATGGTCAATGCCACCATCTTCAGCCAGGTGGTTGACGCACGGATGGCGCTGTTCAACGTCTCTGATTACGGCGTGGCTATCGATCAACTGGCTCGAACCACCCTGCGGGCGGTCTTCGGCTCCATGACGCTCGATCAAGCCTTATCCGAGAGGAAGAAAATCAACGCGGACCTGCAGATTCAGATGGAGGCCGTGACCGAGGAGTGGGGCAACCGCATCAACCGCATTGAAATCGTGGACATAGCCCCACCGGACCAGATCCTCAAGGCCCTGGCCTTGCAGAAGCAGGCGGACCAGGAGAAGCGAGCCAGCATTCTCCAGTCCGAGGGACAGCAGCAGTCGGCTGTCAACATCGCCGATGGGCAACGACAGGCGGTCATCAAACAGGCTGAAGGCGACAAGGAAGCCGCCATATTACGCGCTCAAGGCAACCGGCAGGCGGCCATCCTCGAGGCCGAGGGGCGCGCTAAGGCGATAGAGACCGTTTACTCCGCAATTAAGAGCAGCGCACCAGACCCAACGCTGGTCTCAATCCTTCAATTAGACACGCTCGGGAAGTTCGCAGAAAGCGCGAATGCCAAACTGGTGGTGCCCGTCGAGACTGCAGGCCT
>DATGVV010000657.1:0-2657 GCA_035299885.1 Chloroflexota bacterium
CAACCGCCCGGAAGGCACGGAACGTCACGCCTTTGGCCGCGGCCGCGGCGGGGTTGACCGTCGGCGCCAGGATGGCCGGATCGGGGTCGGCCACCTGCCAGTTTTCCATGCCTTCCTCGGCGCGGAGCGAGACATCCACCACCTGGCCAACGCGGACCTGAACGGTCTTGTTTTCATCTGACAGCGTGATCGTGGCCGCGGCTGCCGAGGTCGACGGTGGGGGTGGCGCGACGCCGCTGCAGGCGGCTAGGAAAAGAGCTGCGAGAACCAAGACGACCAGCTTGCCGACGCTCCAGGTTCCCTCACCCTCGCCCTCTCCCGCTGCGGCAGTAGAGGGAAGCTTGGGCCTCACAGCACTAAGGCTAGCTGGCGCGAGCCTCCGCGCGGCGACGGGCGTTCTCGTCCAGCAGGATCTTGCGCAGGCGCAGGTTCTTGGGCGTGACCTCAACGCACTCGTCGTCGTTCAGGAACTCCAGGTACTCCTCGAGCGAGAGCTGGCGCGCCGGGGTCAGCAGGATGGCGTCGTCCGCGGAATGGGTGCGCATATTGGTGAGCTGCTTGCCCTTGGTGACGTTGATCACCAGGTCGCCTTCCTTGGCGTTCTCGCCGACGATCATGCCGGGATAGACGTCCACGCCGGGGCCGATGAACATCGAGCCGCGATCCTGCAGCTTCCACAGCGCATAGCCCACGGACTGGCCGCGCTCCTTGGAAATGAGCACACCCGTGAGCCGCTGCGGGACTGAGGCGCGCAAGCGCTCGTAGCCCTTGAAGAGCTGCTGGAACACGGCGTAGCCCTTGCTGAGCGTAAGCAGCCGCGTCCGCAGGCCAATCAGGCCGCGGGCCGGGATGTCGTACTGCAGCCGGACATTGCCGCCGTCGAGCTGCATGTCCTGCATCTCGCCCTTGCGCTTGTTGATCTCCTCGATGACCACGCCAGAGTAGGGCTCGGGCACGTCCACCGTAATGGTCTCGATGGGCTCGAGCACTACGCCATCCACGTGCTTGGTGATGACCCTCGGCCGGCCGACGCTGAACTCGTAGCCCTCACGCCGCATCTTCTCGATCAGTACCGACAGGTGCAGCACGCCGCGGCCGGAGACCTGGAACGCGCTGGTCTCGGTGGTGCGCTCAACTTTCAGGGCCACATCCGCCAGCGCCTCGCGCTCCAGGCGCTCGAACACGTGGTTGGACGTCAAGAACTTGCCGCCATCAAGGCCGCAGAAGGGCGAATCGCTGACCATGAAGCGCATGCTGATCGTGGCCGGATCGACGCTGATGCGCGGCAGAGCCACAGGCTCGTCCTCGCCCGAAAGCGTGTCGCCAATGGTAAAGACGGGCACGCCGGCCACGGAGATGATCTGGCCGGCAATGGCCTCGGTGATCTCCTTGGGCTTGATGCCTTCGGGGTACATGATGCGCTGGATGCGCACCTTGCGCGCCTCGCCGTCCTCGCCGATGTGTGTCAGCGTCTGGTTGACCCGCAGCGTGCCCTGCCGCAGCCGTCCAACCGCCATCCGGCCAACATACTCGGAGTAGTCCAGGCTGGTGATCTGCATGACCGGCTCGGGACTGTCGCCTACGGATGGCGCCGGAATTTCCTCGACGATCAGGCGGAAGATTGGCTCCAGATCCGCGTCGGGCTGGTCCATCTCGCGCCGGCTGGTGCCATTGCGAGCCGAGGCGAATGCGTGCGGGAAGTCGAGCTGCTTGTCGCTGGCGTCGAGCTCGACGAACAGATCGAATACCTGGTCCAGCATCTTGTACGGCTCACAGCCGGGGCGGTCGATCTTGTTGATCACCACGATGATGCGCAGACCCAGCTCGAGCGCCTTCTTGAGCACGAATCGCGTCTGGGCCATGGGACCTTCGAAGGCGTCCACAATCAGCAGCGCGCCGTCAACCGTCCCGAGCACCCGCTCGACCTGGCCACCGAAGTCAGCGTGACCGGGCGTGTCGACGATGTTGATCAGGTACTCGCCATAGCGCACGGAGGCGTTTTTGGAGAAGATGGTGATGCCGCGCTCGCGCTCCTGGTCGTTCGAGTCGAGCACGCGCTCGGCCACGACCTGGTTGTCGCGGAACGCGCCACTCTGCCTGAGCAGCCCATCCACGAGCGTGGTCTTGCCATGGTCAACGTGGGCGATGATCGCCACGTTGCGAATGTGGTCGCTGGTCAAGCGGCGACCCTGGAGCGGCGCCGCCGGCGCCGACGCTTCTGTGCCTCTCCCAGTGCCTTCTGTCCCTCTACCACCGCAGTGGGAGAGGCTAGGTGAGGGAACCTGGGCGCCGGGGCGGGCATTGCCTCTTCATGGACCAGGCCCTCGCGGTCCTGCTGCCAGGTGCGGCCAGTCTTGCGCTCGCTCTCGGGCAGGGTTTGGCGGCGGGACGGCGACGGGCTCTGGGCAGCCTGGGGCTCCCTCACCCTAACCCTCTCCCGCTGTGGCGGGAGAGGGGATCGCTGGGGAGATCGTTCGTACAGGGGGATGGCGTTCACTGCGGCCGGGGTGGGCGGCGTCTCGGCCGTCCAGCGCTTGCGGGGGATGCGGGCCTTCAGGTCGCGCGAGAGGCGCCGCCACTTGTCCTCATCGGAGGGCGCCAGCAGCGTTACGGCGTCGCCTTCACGGCCCATGCGGCCTGTACGGCCGACACGGTGT
>DATGVV010000658.1:0-4384 GCA_035299885.1 Chloroflexota bacterium
GCGCCCTGTCATTCTGAGCGCAGCGAAGAACCTTCCATACCGCCGCCGCGGAAGGTCCTTCGTCGCGGCGCTCCTCAGGATGACATGCTGGACCCTGGTCTTCCTGCTGGCGGCCTGCGGCGCGCCCCAAGCGGCGCCCGCCAGCTCGGGGCCGGCCAAGATCAAGCTGGCCTACAGCTCGATCAGCTACGCCCAGATCGCCCTGCCTGTGGCCAAGGAGACCGGCATCTTCGAAAAGAACGGGCTCGACGCCGACTTCGTGTTCGGGCCCAACGGCATTCCGGCCATGCTCTCCGGCGAGGTCCAGGGCTCGGTTGGCTCGACCGAGGAGCTCATCCTGGCCGACGTCGGCGGCGCAGACCTGACCACCATCGCCACCATGGTGCCCTTGCTGCAGCACAAGCTCATGGTCCGGCCGGAGATCAAGACCGTGGCCGACCTCAAAGGCAGGCCGGTGGGCATTACGAAGCGCGGCACCATCACCGAGACCGTACTGCGCATGAGCGCCAAGCGGGGCGGGCTGGATCCCGACAAGGACCTGCAGATGCTGGAGCTGGGCACCGCCGACAAGCAGCTGGCGGCGCTGACCGCCGGCTCGGTGTTCGCGGGCAGCTTTTCGCCGCCCAACACGGATGTGGCTGAGGCTCAAGGCGCGCACGTGCTGTACGACTATCCCAAGGAACACATCGAATACCCCGTTGCGCAGGTCATCGTGCCCCGGCAGTGGGCCGCCAAGAACCAGCCGCTGGCCCTAGCATTGCTGCGCTCGCTGGCTCAGGCCGTGGCGCTCAGCCGCACGCAGCCGGACGTCGTGGCCGGCGTCTACGCCAAATGGGCCAAGACCGGCGATGACGCGGCCAAGATCGCGATCAAGCTCGCCCAGGAACAAGTACCTGTACGCATGCTGCCAACGGTCAGCGGCATGCGCGCTGTGCTGGAGACCGTGGCTCAGACGCAGCCCGCGGCCGGCAGCTCCGATCCGGTCAAGTTTTTCGACGACAGCTACATCAAGAAGCTCGAACAGGAAGGCTTCTACTCCACGCTGCCGCAATGAGCACGCCCACGATCCACGACCTGAGCGTCACGCTGCGCCGCGGAACGCTGGAGAACCGCGAGATCCACCTCACCCTTATTCCACATGACGAAGCCGCAAGAGCGTTCGCCCGCGAACACGGCGTCAAGGTGTCCTGCCTGCCGCACGGGACGTTCTTCGCCGATGAGCGGATCGCCCTCGGCAGCCACGACGGCACGCACCTGGACGCGCCCTACCACTTCTACCCCACATCCGAGGGGCGGCCGGCCAAGCTGATCGACGAGTGGCCGCTGCAGTGGGCCATGGGCCCCGGCCTGCGGCTGGACTTCCGCGACCACAGCCCGTCTGAGCCGATCACCGAGTACGACGTCGTGACCGAGCTGGAGCGCATCGGCCGCACGCCTAAGCCGGGCGAGGTGGTGATGCTGTGGACCGGCGGCACCGACGGCTACGATCACGACCCGGCCTTCTCCACATCGGCCGCCGGCCTCAACGGCGGCGCCTTGAACTACCTGTTCCGGTTCGGCGTCCGGCTCATGTCCAGCGACTCGGCGACTATCGACGTGCCCATCCCATTCATGCGCGAGCGCCTGCTGCAGGGCGACCCGGCCGCGTATTTCCCGGTGCACCGCGCCGGCCGCCATACGGAGTGGACGCACGCCGAAAAGCTGGCCAACATGGGCACGTTGCCCGGCCACGAAGGCTTCACGGCCATGTTCTTCCCGATCAAGATCGCCGGCGCCACCGGCGCCTGGACGCGCGCCGTGGGCATCGAGGACCCCTGGCTGGACGGCGAGCTGGAGCTCGTGGACCTGAGCCTGCCAATCATGAATGCCAGCTTCGAGTCGTGCGGCGAGAGCCGCGTCACCACCATCCATCACGACCAGTCGCGGGCGCTGCGGGCCAAGGAGCTGGGCTGGACGATCGATCGCATCCCGCACAACTCAGCCATGGACCACGTGGCGACGACCACTCATTCGGGCACGCACATCGACGCGCCGCTGCACTTCATGCCGGGCGGCAGCGCGGTGGATCAGCTGCCGCTGGAGTGGTTCTACGGCGATGGCGTGCTGCTGGACTTCAGCGCCAAGCGAACGGAGGAGCGGATCACGCCAGCCGATGTCCGCGGCGCGGTCGATCGGAGCGGCGCTCGCCTGAGCGAGCAGTCCATCGTGCTCATTCGCAGCGGCGCGGGCGATCACTTCGCCGACGATCCCGCCTTCGCGGATCTCGGCCTGGCGCTGGACCTGGAAGCCTTCCGCTGGCTGCTCGACCAGGGCGTACGCGTGATTGGCTGCGATCAAGAGTCGCTGGAAGGGCCGGTGGGACCGATGATCGAGCTGCTGCGCGGCGGTGATGCTCCGGCCCTCTACCCAATCCACTACGCCGGTCGGGAGCGCGAGTTCTGCCTCATCGAGAAGATGGACCTCAGCAGCCTGCGGCAGGCCACCGGCTTCAAGGTGGCCGCCTTCCCGATCAAGCTGGAGCGCAGCGGCGCCTCCTGGACGCGCGCCGTGGCGTTAGTTCGAAAGGAGAGCTAGACCATGTTCCGGATGCTTCAACTGGCTGGGCTTGTCCTGGTCGGTTTCGCATTGGCAAGCTGTGGCGCCGCGGCTTCGTCGAGTGTTCCGGCGTCGCAAGCTGCCTCTGCAGCGCCAGCTTCCGTGGCAGCCGCTTCGGGCAGTCCAGCCAAGCTTGTGGTTGGACTGGGCCAGGCCGTAGCGCAAGTCTCGCCGGTGTGGGTCGCGCAGGACGCCGGTTATTTCGCCAAAAACGGCCTCGACGTCGACGCCCGGGTGGCCGTGGCGACGACCGGCCTGGCCGCGCTGCTGTCAGGCGAGCTGACGTTCCAGATCGGTGGCGGCTCAGAGCTGCTCAATGGAGTCGCCAACGGCGCAGATCTCGTGGCGCTCGCGAACATCGCCCCGAGATCTGCCCTGCGATTCGAGGTAGCGCCGACTATTAAATCCAAGGAGGACCTGGTGGGCAAGAAGCTGGGTATCACTCGCTTCGGCTCCGCCACCCATACCGCCTCCCGCGCCTTGCTCAGCCGCATCGGGCTGGACCCGGACAAGGACGTGTCTTTCATCCAGCTGGACACCACCGCCAACGTAGCGACTGGCCTGATCTCGGGCAACATCCAGGGTGCGATGTGCACGCCGCCCGAATGCTTTCGGGTGGAGGCCTCGGGCTTTCGGCCCATGTACGAGCTGGCCAAACTCGACATGCCCGATACAACGGCGGTAGTCATCACTACCAAGGCATGGCTGAACGGCAATCGCGCCGTGGCGCAACGCTTCATGGACGGCCTGCTTCAGGGCATCGCTCGCGAGAAGCAGGACAAGCCGCTGAGCCTGGCCGCGCTCAAGAAGGGCCTCAAAATCGATGATGAAAATGCCTTGAGCACGACCTATGACTTCTACGTCAACAACGTCCTGGCTTCAGAGCCCTATGCCCGGCCGGAGCAGTTCTCCGACGTGGTTGCCGTGATCACCGCCCAATCGGGCAAGCTGAAGGACTTCGACGTTAACAGCGTGATCGACAGCTCGCTGGTGCAAAGCGCGATCCAGCGCGGACTCAATAAAATCTAGGAGTACGACCGAAAACCCATCGGCGCCCACCGGAGCCCCGCCGAGGGAATCGTGGCATTCGTGAAATCCGTGCGCCGTGACACCGCCCCGGCCGCCTCGGCGTAGTTTCCGGCCATACTCATAGTCCCAGACCTCCGCGTAAAAGCCCTCGTCCTGCAGCTGCTCGACGACGCTGAGATCCACGAACTCCTCAGCCTCGTGCTGGCGCACCGCCGGATGCTGGACTACGTTGTCCATCACGAACCGCAGGCCCGACAGGGTCAGTGCCGGCACCTCGGGCATACAGCGCAGGGCGAACAGCCGCCACGACTCCTCCGCCTCATCCGGGTCGCCCCCCGTGTGGGCCATAAGCGCGGCCAGCGCGACGTCGCGGTCGGTCTTGAACAGCTTGATAGCCTCCGACAGCGCCTTCGTGAAGCGCAGCACTACATCGCGCTGGCTGGCCACGAACTCTCGGCTGGTGGCACACGAGCCTGATTGGTACTCCTGATCCAGATCGGCGAGGCAGATCAGCTCGCGGAAGCCGGCCTTTTTGGCTCGGAACGTGTACGGTGGCGCAATAACCGTCGCCTCCACGCTGCCGTCGTCCAGGGCGGCAAGCCTGGCCTCAGGAGGTCCGACGATCCGCACGCCGATGACGTCTCGGCCCATCGCCAGGCCGAGCTGGGAAAGCGCCAGCCGGCAGGACAGCTCGTCGTTGCGGCCGATGAAGCCCACGCGCTTGCCGCGCAGATCCTCCGCCGACGCAATCTCCGGGTGG
>DATGVV010000659.1:0-3617 GCA_035299885.1 Chloroflexota bacterium
GACTTCATCTCTCAGTACCAAGGGAAAATTCCGGAACGCAAGGGCTCAGCAATCCTAAGCAGCCTGACACACGAGATGGGTCCGTTCGAATACCGGAAGAAGGTACACGGGCCTCAAATCGCCCAGGCTCTATCGGTAGCAACTGTGGAGGACCTCCGCTCACAGTTCGAGGCTTTTTTTGGCCCTTGAACATTCCACCACTTCAGGTGGCGCGCCGCGATTTCTCACGAGCTAGGGTCCGAAAAGGTCCTCAACAAGTTCGTCCCTGCTTATTTCTAAGTAGCCTGCGAGGTCGCGGAGAATGGCAGACAACGTCCCAATCCGCAGCGATTGGTGCCTAGGGATAGTCACATGATGCTCGGAACCCTTGGACTTTGACGTGAGCCGCACGTGACTACCAGTTTGGCGCGTCGGCTCATAGCCATAACGGCGCAAGAGGCTAACCAGCTGATCACCGCTGATACCGCGGGGCAGCTTCAAACCGGAATCAGTTCGTCCTTGACGAGATGCAGCCGGATGATTGCCGGGCGTTCGCCTTCCTCAAAATGACAGCGAACGGCGTCACGGATCATCTCGCGTAGCTCAGGAAGCGAGTCGGCTTCTGTGTGAATAGCATGTCCCAGAGCGCTGGCTACGTAGCCGCCTTCCGCTGCTTCCTCGATCGTGAAGATGATTTCTGACACTAGTTGCGCCTCACAGTGAATAATAGGGGGTTCAGTCCTATGAGACGACACGTTTGGCTCATCTTCGGTGCGATCTTGCTCGTCTCGTGCGGCCAGGAAGCGCCCGTGGCGCCAGCCAGCAGCCAGCCGGCGGCCAGCGCGGGGGCGGCTGGCAGTGCGCAGAAATCCTGGGACGACGTCGTGGCTGCGGCCAAGCAGGAAAAGAAGGTGGTGGTGTCCGGGCCGGCCAACCCGCTGTGGCGAAACCTGATCACTGGCCTCAGCAAGGACTATCCCGACATCCAGATCGAGTACACCGGCGGCGACTCGCGCGACTTCTGGCCGCGCATCGAGCAGGAGCGCAAGGGCGGCCAATTCCTGTGGGACGTGCGCATTGGTGGGCCCGACCCGCAGGTGTTCGCGGCGCTGCAGCAGCGCGTACTCGAGCCGGTTGGGCCGCTGCTGATCCTGCCCGAAGTTACCGACGAGTCGAAATGGCTGGGCGGCTGGCAGCAGTTCTATGCCGACAAGGCCGGCAAGTACCTGCCCGGCTTCCTGGCGGACGTGTCGCGGCCCATTTACGTGAACCGCGACACCCTCCCTGAGCCGCAAATCCAAAGCGAGCAGGACCTGCTCAAGCCGGACTACAAGGGCAAGATCGTGCTGCAGGACCCGCGCGGCGGGGCCGGCCTGGGCTTCCTGACCACTTTCTTGAAGATCGACGGCGAGCCGTTCGTCCGGCAGCTGTTGTCGCAGAATCTGGTGATCTCGGGCGACAACCGGCAGATCGCCGAGTGGATCGTCCGCTCGCGCCAGCCGATCGCCATCGGCCTGCGCAACTACGACTTGCTGGTATTCCAGCAGCAGGGCCAGGGCAGCAACGTGAAGCCGGTTGACGGCGTGAAGGCGCTGCCGCTGTCGATCGGCTCAGGCGGCATCCAGATGCTCACCAAAGCTCCGCATCCCAAGGCTACACAGGTGCTCATCAACTGGCTGCTCACAGCCAAAACCCAGAAGGAGCTGGCGCAAGCCGTCCAGCAGAACAGCCGGCGGCTCGACGTGCCGCCGGGGGCGGCGGACGAGGTGGTGGACCCCAAGCGGCTGGACCAGTACGTGGCTCATCAGACAGAAGACCTGCTGCCACTGCGAGAGCAGGCGCTAAAAATCGCGGCGGAGATGCTGAAATGAATGACACCCAGGTGCGGGCGGCCGACGGCGACCTGCGCGAGTTCCTGCGTCTGGCCGAGGAGACCGGCGAGTTGGTGGTGATCGAGGAAGCCGACCCTCACCTCGAGATCGGCGCGCTGTACGAGCTGAGCTTGGAGCATGCGCACCCGCCGGTGCTGCTGTTCGATCGCATCAAGGGCTACCCGCCCGGCTACCGCGTGCTGATGAACGTCCGCACCTCGCGCATTTTCAGCGAAGGCGAAGGCGTGGAGGCGGTCCGCGCCTACCGCCAGAAACGCAAGCACGGCACGCCGCAGCAGCCCGTCCCGCCATACGAGGTCGAGACCGGCCCAGTGTGCCAGAACATCCTGGTCGGTGACCAGGTCAACATCCGGCAATTCCCCGCGATTAAGTGGCACGAGCAGGACGGCGGCACCTACATCGGCACCGAATGTCTGATCATCACCAAGGACCCCGACAGCGAGTGGGTGAACGTGGGCACTTACCGCGTCCAGGTGCAGGACGAGAAGACGGTGACGGTGTTCATCGAGCCGGGCAAGCATGGCGACGTCATCCGGCAGAAGTACTGGGCGCGCGGTGAGGCGTGCCCGATGCTCATCAGCATCGGCCAGGCGCCGATCTTAGGCAAGCTGGCCGGTACCAGCTCGAAGCAGGGCGAATCGGAGCTGGCCACGGCCGGCGGGCGCCTGGGCGAGCCGGTGCGCGTGATCCAGGGCCAGATCACCGGCCTGCCCATCCCGGCCGACGCGGAGCTGGTGTTCGAGGGCGTGATGCCGCCGCGCGAGGTCGAGTCACGGCCCGAGGGGCCGTTCGGCGAGTGGCCCGGCTACTACGCCTCGGACACCCGGCCGGAGCCGGTCATGCGCGTGCAGGCCATCTACCACCGCGACGACCCGATCATGGTCGGCATGCCGCCGGCCAAGCCGACCTATCCCGGGCGGCAGGGCAACATCGCCGCCTCGGCCCAGATCTGGGACGCCCTGGAGGCGGCGGGCGTGCCGGAGGTCATGGGCGTGTGGAAGCTGCAAGGCGGCGGCTCGCGCTTCATCACCGTGGTGGCCGTCAACCAGCAGCACCCGGGCCACGCCAAGATGGCGGGCCTGGTGGCCACCGGCTGCGGGCCGGCCGCCTACTTGGGCCGCATGACCATCGTCGTGGATGACGACATCGACATCACCAATCCGGTGGAGGTGCTGTGGGCGATGGCCACGCGCTGGGATCCGAAGACCCAGACGGACATCATCGACGGCTGCTGGACGGGCCACATCGACCCCATCCTGGATCCTGCCAAGCGCGACAGCGGCGACATCACGAACAGCCGCGTGATCATCTACGCCGTGCGCCCCTACCACTGGAGGAACGACTTTCCGGCCGTCAACGAGATCCCTAAGAGCTACGCCGAGCAGATCCGGGAAAAATGGGCGGCCAAGCTCGAGTACCTGCGGTCCAAGGTCTAGGTCGATGCTGACGCGCGAGGAGAACGAGCTGCTGACCCTGACCGGGCCGGGCACGCCCATGGGCGAGCTGATGCGCCGCTACTGGCTGCCGGCCATGCTATCAACTGAGCTGGAGGCCGACGGCGAGCCCAAGCAGATCCAGCTGCTGAGCCAGAAGTTTGTCGCCTTCCGCGACACCAATGGCGAGGTGGGGCTGCTGGACGAGAACTGCCCCCATCGCGGCGCCTCGCTGGCCTACGGCCGCAACGAGGAGTGCGGCCTGCGTTGCATTTACCACGGCTGGAAGGTGGATGTGCACGGCAACATCGAG
>DATGVV010000660.1:0-6880 GCA_035299885.1 Chloroflexota bacterium
TGCTGAGCTTGCTGGCGCGCCTCGCGCTTAGGTGCGCCGCGAAAGATCGGCCCGATGGCCACGTTGTCCAGCACCGTCTTCCAGGGCAGCAGCGCATCCGTCTGGAACATGTAAGCGCTCTTGAGCGAGATGTCGGTCACCGGCGCGCCGTCCAGGTAGACCGTGCCCGAGCTCGGCTGGTACAGCCCGGACGCCATGTTGAGCACTGTTGACTTGCCGCAGCCGCTAGGCCCCACCACCGACACGAACTCCGCCCGCCCCACGGAAAAGCTGAGGCCGCGGACCGCCGTGTACAGCTGGCCGGCGGGGGTCACGAAGCTCTTGCTGACGTTGTCGAAGCGCAGAGTCGCCTCGCCGCTGGCCATCGTCGGCCTAGCTTACAGTAGTTCCCTCTCCCTGTGGGAGAGGGCTAAGGTGAGGGCCCAGGCGTTTCGCGCAGCACCTCGCGCGCCGGCTTGTCCTCACGTAAGCCCTTAAACGACGGATGCCGTATGTGCCCGTCAGACGTCCATTCCGTGAACTCAATCTCCGCCACCAGCGCTGGCTCGACGAAATGGGCGTCCTTGGGCTGCTTGCCGCTGGTGAAGGGATTCTCAGCCCGCGCCAGCGGCGCGAGGTGGCGGCCGAGCTGGGCCAGCGTGGTGTCGCTGAAGCCGGTGCCCACCTTGCCCGCGTAGCGCAGGCGCCCGGCTGAGTCGTAATAGCCCAGCAGGAGCGCGCCGATGGCGCCTTTGCGCCGGCCCAGGCCCTCCTGCCAGCCGCCGATGACCAGCTCCTGCCCCAAGTGGTTCTTGATCTTGATCCAGGCGCCGGTTCGCTTGCCCGGTTCGTAGCGGCTGTCCAGCCGTTTGGCGATGACCCCTTCCAGCCCCAGGCGGCGGCTGTCGTCCTGCATCCTGCGGCCGCCGCCTGGCGAGTAGGGCGGCGTTTGCCAGTGCTCGTTCTCGAGCTTCAGCGCCTCCAACCGTGCCCGACGCTCCGTGTAGGGCCGGTCCAGCAGCGAGTCGTGCTCGAGGTGCGGCAAGTCGAAGATCATGTACACCACCTGCACCGGCTGCTGGTGCTGCTGCTGGAGGAGCTGGAAGCTCGGCCGGCCCTGCTCGTCGAGGGCGACGATCTCGCCGTCCACCAGGGCGTCGCGGGCAACTGCCTTGGCTAGCCCGCTGAGCTCGGGAAAGCGGGTCGTCATATCGTTGCCGTTGCGCGTCAGGATGCGGGCTTGCCCGCCGCGGATGAATGTGACGGCGCGGATGCCGTCCCATTTCATCTCGAACGCCCAGCGCTCGTCATCATGGGGCAAGTCGCTGGCCAGCTTGGCCAGCATGGGCACGAAAGTGACAGGCACGGCCCCCATGCTGCTAGTGTCGCAGCCGGAACCCCTTTGTCATTCCGAGCCTAGCGAGGAATCCGTGCTCAAGCCGCGGATGCCTCATTGCGTTCGGCATGACAAAAGGCGGCTTGTCTGGAGCATAATTCCGAGATGCCGAGAGCTGCCCTGCTGGGCGCCAGTCAGGCGCTGTTCCACGTTCCGGACCTGGTGCGCTACGGCTCCAAGCCGGTGCGCGAGATCCGCCGCGAGCCCGAGCGTCTCGAGCAGCTCCAGGCGCACCTGCGCACCTTCGACTCCGTTGTCGGCTACGCGCCACACCAGGTGTTCATCGGCAATCTCACGCCGGACGAGCTGAGCGCGATCACACGGCCCTGGTTCTGCACGCGAATGTCTGAGGCCAAAGCGGAGGGGCCGTTTGGCCGCATCTACGACCAGGCCGCCTTCTACCGTCTGCTGGGGAAGAGCGACGGCTTTGGCCTCGTCCATCTCGACGGTGAAGTCGGCAATCAGGTTTTGCCGCTATTCGATGGCGGCCGCGCAATTGGCTGGATCGAAGCCGGGCATGCCGACGATGAGAGCCAGACGTCGAACGTCATGCTCGAGAACCTGGCCTGCAAGGCGACTGCCGCCGAGGCTGTGCGCCTGTGCCTGCGCGGCCACGATCCCGCTGAGGTGGACTACGTCCTGAACAGCGGGGAGGAGGCAATCGGCGATCGCTATCAGCGCGGCGGCGGCAACCTGGCCAAGGCTGTGGCCGAGGCGGCCGGCTGCCTCAATGCCAGCGGCGCCGACGTGAAAGCCTTCTGCTGCGCGCCGGCGCACGCCATGGTCATGGCCGCGGCGCTGATCGAGGCTGGCCTGTATCGGCGGGTGCTGGTCGTCGGTGGCGGCTCACTCGCCAAGCTGGGCATGAAGATGGACGGCCACCTCAAGAAGGACATGCCCGTCCTGGAGGATGTGCTCGCCTCGATGGCCTTCCTGCTCGGCCCGGCCGACGGCCAGTCGCCCGAGCTCAACCTTACGTCGGTTGGCCGCCACCCCGTCTCAGCCGGCGCCACTCCGCGGGCCATCTACACTGCGCTGGTGGCCCAGCCCCTCGCCCTGCTGGGCCTCCGTTTCCAGGAGGTGGACAAATACGCCGTGGAGCTGCACGATCCCGATGTGACCGAGCCCGCCGGCAGCGGCAACGTGCCGCTCGTCAACTACCGCGCCATTGCGGCGTTGGCGGTCATGCAGGGCGAGCTCACGGCTGCCGATATCCCGGCTTTCGTCCGGCGCCACGGCATGCCTGGCTTCGCCCCAACCCAGGGTCACATCCCCTCGGGAGTGCCCTACCTGCCTCACGCCCGCCAAGCCATGCTGGCCGGCCACATCCGGCGAGCCATGGTCGTCTCCAAAGGCAGCCTCTTCCTCGGCAAAATGACCCAGCTCTCGGATGGCATGTCCTTCATGCTGGAGAGGCCAGCATGAAGCCCTTTGTCATTCCGAGCGAAGCGAGGAATCCGTTGCCCAGGCGCGGATGCCTCACTGCGTTCGGCATGACAAAGGGTGGGTAGTGTAGCGTGAAGCTCACCTGGAGGATCCATCGAGTCCAGGCCGTGCAATGGGCAGACGAAACACGCCTGAGCACTGGCGCACTCGAAGTAAGCCGCGCTCAGTTAAAGGGCGAGCTGCTGAAGGACGAGCGCCTCACCGCCGTCGGCCTGCACCTGGCCAGTCCAGGCGAGTCCTGCCGCATCCTGCCCGTGTTCGACGTGGTCGAGCCGCGGGTCAAGCTCGAACCGCCCGGGGCCGACTTCCCCGGCGTGCTCACGCCAGTGCGCCCCGTGGGCATGGGCGCCACCCGCGTGCTCCGCGGAATCGCCGTCGACGTGCTCGACCCGAACCCGATGCCTAATCGGGTCCCCATCCTCGACTTGCGCATCGCCCCTGTCGAAGGCGCGGAGCCCGCCGAGCAGTCACGCTACAGCAGCCTGCACCACCTGGTGGTGGTCCCCACGCTGAACGAGGGCCTCGACATCAACGAGCGGCGCAATGCCCTCCGCCTCGCCAGCCTGCGGGCCGCGGTCTTCCTGGCCCAGCACGCCGATGGCAAGCCGGATGAGGAGCAGACGTTTGAGCTCACGCCGGCAAATGAGAGCCTGCCGCGCGTGGCATACGTGTTCCAGCTCCATTCCCATCAGCGCCCCACCGTCCCGGGGGAAGGGCTGCTGTACGGCGACAACTGCCGCCATCTGCTGCCGACGATCGTGCAACCCAACGAGGTGCTCGACGGCGCCGTCATGCGCGCCTACGACAGCATGGCTATGGAAACGTACAGCATCCAGAATCACGCCGTGATCCTGGACTTGTACCGGCGCCACGGCCGTGATCTCTGCTTCGCCGGGGTCGTCGTAAACGTCGCCAATCAGCTGCCGGAGGAGCGCGATCGGGCGACCGTCGTGGCTGGGAACCTGGTGAAATACGCGCTGCGGGCTGATGGCGCCGTGTTCACCAAGTCGGGCGGCGGCGCGCCGCACGTGGACATGGCCCTGGCAGCCGAGCGCTGCGAGGAGCTGGGCGTGAAGACCACCATGCTGGTGTGGGATTTGACTTCGACGGACGATGGCGCCGAGGGCGCGCAGCTGTTCAGCTCGCCGCTGCTCGACGCCATGGTCAGCCTCGGCTCGAACAACATCGACATCGGCCTGCCGGCGGTGGAGCGCGTGATCGCGCCTTCCGCCGAGCTGGCAGAGCGTTATCAGCGCGACGCAAGCGTGCCGGCGCTCCGCGCGGTAGGCGTCATGGATCACTTAGGCGGCAGCCGCTTCACCGCGGCATTCTATTGATTACGATTCCCTCTCCCTCTGGGAGAGGGCTAGGGAGAGGGTAAACATGGCGCGCATCGTTCTCTACCTGAACCAGTTCTTCGGCCAGATTGGCGGCGAGGACATGGCCGGCGTTGGCCCGCGCTTCACCACCGAGGTGGTTGGCCCCGGCCGCGCCTTGATCGGTCTGCTGGAGCCCGGCGAGGGGCTCGCCGCTACGGTCATCTGCGGCGACAACTACTTCGCCGAGCAGCCGGAGAAGGCTGCCGCCGAATGCCTGGGCCACATCCGCTTGGCGCAGCCGGACATCTTCCTGGCTGGCCCGGCTTTCAATGCCGGCCGTTACGGCGTGGCCTGCGCCGCTCTGTGCAAGGCGGTGCAAAGCCAGCTGGGCATCCCGGCGGTCACTGCGATGTATGACGAGAATCCCGGTGTCGACGTCTATCACCGCGAGGTCATCATCCTGCGGACGGGCCAGAGCGCCGCCGCCATGCGCGACGTGCTGGACCGCATGCTGCGGTTGGGCCGCAAGCTGCGCGCGGGCGAACCGCTCGGCAAGCCTCAGATGGAGGGTTACTTCCCTCAGGGCCGCCTCGAAGCCGAACTGGCCGACAAGCCCGCTGCTTCACGCGCGCTGGACATGCTGCTGGCCAAACTGGCAGGGCAGCCCTTCCAAACCGAGCTGGCGCTGCCCGCCTTCAATCCGCCACCTCCGCCTCCGGCGGTGCGCGATCTGGCCCACGCCAAAGTCGCGCTCGTGACTGACGGCGGCCTCGTGCCGACCGGCAATCCCGATGGCATTGAGGTCTCGGCCGCGAGCAAATTCGCCGCCTACCGGATCGAGGATCGGCTCGAACCGGCGGACTACGACGTGTCGCATGGCGGCTACGACAACCGCTACGTCAAACAGGACCCGCACCGCCTGGTGCCGCTGGACGTCGCCCGCGAGCTGGAGCGCGAGGGCCGCATCGGTCAGCTGCACGACGAGTTCGTCACCACCACCGGGCTCGCCAACCCGGTGAACAACAGCCGCCGGCTGGGCCGCGGCATCGCCGATCACCTCAAGGAGGCTGGCGTCGACGCAGTCATCCTGACCAGCACCTGAGGCACGAGCACTCGCTGCGGCGCAGCGATAGCCACCGAGCTGGAGCAGGCCGGCTTTCCGGTCGCCCAGATATGCACCATGACTTCCGTAGCCGAGATGGTCGGCTCGCACCGCATCGTGCAGGGCAATGGCATCGTCCACCCGCTGGGCTCGGCCGAGTCGAGCCCGGAAGAGGAGCATCGTCTGCGGCGCAAGATCATGGAGCGCGCCCTCGACGCGCTCACGACCGAGGTGGATCAGCCGACGGTGTTTAAGTAGAGTCCCCTCTCCCGCCGCAGCGGGAGAGGGCGAGGGTGAGGGAACCCGGAGCCCGCAAATGCGCACCATTATCGAGAATGCCACCGTAGTCACCGCCAACTCCCTCGATGAGGTGCTGCCACGTGGCTTCGTCACCATCGAGGACGGCGCCATCGTTTCCGTAAGCCAAGATCCGCCGGAGGGCGCCGTCGATCGGCGCATGGACGCCGCCGGCAAGGTCGTCATGCCAGGCCTGGTGAACGCTCACACGCACCTCTTCCAGACGCTCATCCGCGGTGTCTACGAGCATTTGCCGTTTACCGACTGGCTCCGTCGCATCTACGACTGCGGCCGTGTGCTGACGCCGGACGACTGCCACGTCTCGGCCAAGCTCGGCGCCCTGGAAGCGCTGCGGTCCGGCGTCACCACGCTCGTTGACCACCACTTCCTGAACCGCGGCAGCGAGCTGCCCAGCGCCACCGTGGCGGGCATGCGCGAGCTCGGCCTGCGCACCGTCCTGGCCCGAACCATCATGGACCTCGGAGATCTAGCCCCGCCCGAAGTCCTCGAGACCGCCGAGCAGGGCCTGCGCTCCACCGAAGCGCTCATCGAGCAGCATCGGGGCGACCCCCTCCTGACCCTCATGACCGGGCCGAACACGCCCGGCGCCAGCGCGAGCGCCGAGCTGTCGCGCGACATCCAACGTTGGGCGGTGGAGCGAGGGCTGCGGGTGAGCATGCACGTGGCGGAAAGCGGCGGCTTGACCGATGGGGTACGGCAGCGCACCGGACATGAAGGCGTGGTGGCCTGGCTCGATGCCTACGAGGCGCTCGGGCCCAATGTGCTGGCGGCCCACAGCGTGCACCTTACGCCGAACGAGATCGGCATCTTCGCCCGCCACGGAGTGAGCGTGTCACACAACCCCGTGAGCAACATGTTCCTGGGCGATGGCATTGCGCCGGTTATAGAGATGTTGGCCGAGGGTGTGAACGTAGCCCTCGGCACCGATGGTGCGGCCAGCAACAACGCGCAGGATATGTTCGAGGTGCTCAAGATGGCGCCGCTGCTCCAGCGCGCCCGCACTCTAGACCCGCACGCCATCAGCCCAGCGCAGGCCATTCGCATGGCCACGATCAATGGCGCCCGGGCGCTCGGCCTCGAGGCGCTGGCCGGCAGCCTTGAGCCTGGTAAGCGAGCAGACCTCATCGTGCTCGACTTGCGCGGCCAGGCACACACCGTAGCAGCGCATGATGTGCTGTCACAGATCGTCTACTGCGCTCGGCCATGCAATGTCCAGCTGGTGATGGTGGATGGGCAGGTCCTGCTGGAGCATGGCCAGGTGGTTGGTCTCGATGAGCCGCGCTTCCTGGCGGAAGCGCAGGCGGCCGGCGAAGGCATCGT
>DATGVV010000661.1:0-4562 GCA_035299885.1 Chloroflexota bacterium
TAGAGCGCTTTCAGGAACCCCTGCGCGTCCTCGGCATTACCGTTGACTTTCTTGAGGGCTGCTTCCAGGATCTGCCCGGCGCTGTAGCCCATGGCCGAGTCAGTGGACGCATAGCGGCCGGAGTACTTGGCGTTCCAGGCCTTGAGGAACGCCTGGTTCTCGGGTGTGTCGACCGCCGAGCTCCAAACCGTCTCTGCGGTGACGCCCACGGCCTTGTCTTTGAGCTCCGGCAGGTTCGATCCGGTCGTCATGGCGCCAAAGGAGTCGAGGATGGGCAGGTTGTGGGCCCCGTAGTTCCCGAATTGCTGCATGAAGCGCAGGCCGTCGACGCCAGGGAAGAAGGCGAAGATGAAATCCGCGCTCTGGTTGACCTGCGCTAGGTACGGTCCGAAGTCGGCCGCGCCCAGCGCCGGATACAGCTCCTGGACAATCGACCCACCACGGCGCACGAAGGTGCTGGCGAAAGCGGCCGAGTTCTCCAAGCCGGCGCCGTAGTCCGAGGCCACGATGGCGGCCTTGCGCCAGCCGTGCTTGTAGGCCCAATCGCCAGCGGGATCGAGTATCAGCGTGGCGTTCTGTGTCCAACGCGTGGTGTAGGGGCTCTTCACCTTGGGATCACTCGTCAGGCCCTGAGCGCCGCCGTTGCCGGTGATCATCAATGGCACATGAGCATCCTTGACGTAGCCCGCCACCGCCAAAGCGACCGGCGTGGCGGTGATGCCCATCAGCACTGACACCTTGTCGCTCTCTACCAGCTGCTTGGCTTTGTTCAAGCCGACGTCCGCCTTGCCCTCGGTGTCGGCGTAGATGAGCTGTACTTTGCGACCGGCAATCGTGCTGTTGATAGCTTCCATGTACAGGTTGAGCCCGTCCTGGTTGTCCTTGGCGATATTGGAGAAGGTGCCGGTCAAGGGCTCGAGGACGCCAACTTTGATGGGGCCGCCAGCCGCAGCGGAGCCGGCTGGTTTCGCCGAGGCTGACACGGCCGGTTTGCTGGCCGCCGCGGAGCTCGCCACAGGCGCGCTTGACGGAGCAGCCGAGCTTATGACGGGCGAAGACGCGGGTGCCGCGCCTCCGCCGCAGGCGGACAGAGCGATGGCCAGCATGGGTCCGGGAAGCCAGTGATGAGTGCGTGACATTCGCTTTTCCTTTCTCGGATGGACATCCGTTAGAAGGGGACGAGCTTGGTTGAGAGAGCCAAGGGTACCAAACCCACTACTGGCCGATGCCGGTGTTACGGCCCAGCAAGCGGGCGGTCAAGGCCACGCCCGTGGTGATGACCACCACCAGTACCCCGACCACGGCGGCGGCCTCGTAGCGTCCCTCCACCATGAAATCGAGCTGGAGCAGGGACAGCGGCCGGGTGTCGCTGGTAGCCAGCAGGGATACCGTGCTCAGGTCCCTGGCGGCCAGGACGAAGCTCATGGCGGCGACCAGCAGCAGCACCGGGGTAGTCAGCGGTAGCATGACTTTGCGGTAGGTGTGCCACCAGGAGCCGCCGCTGATCCGGGCTACCTCCTCCAGTTCAGCGCCGTATTGGACCAGGTTGGACTTGATGACCTGCGTGCCCAGCGTGAGCGAGGCGATGACACTGGCCACGATAAGCGCAGCCATTGAGCCGTACAGCGGTTTCAGGACAGGTGAGGCCAGGAACAGCCACAGCAGGCCCAGGCTCAGGATGATGCCAGGCAGCGTAGACGGCAGCCAGGAGATGAAATCCAAACTGGCGCGGCCGCGATAGGGCGTGCGAATCACCAGGTAACCCACCACGCTGCAAACCGCCACGCCGGCCACAGCCGCGCCGAAACCCAGCGTCAGCGTGTTGCGGAGCGATTTGAGCATGATGGGATCGCGAAACACCGCGCCCCAGTGCTCCAGGGTCCAGGGGCTGGCAACGTTGAAAAAGCCGAACAGTTTCATGAACGTTCCCAGCAGCAGGAAAACGGACGGGACGATGGTCGTGATAGCGGCTATGCCGAGGACCAACATGAGGGCCGGCAGCCGCCAGCGCCGCAGGCGAACCTTGGCCGTTTGGAGACGCCCCGAGACGATCGCGTAGGACCGGCGGCTGGTGAGCCAGCGCTGCAGCACGATGAGCGGCACCAGCACCGCCAGGATAACCGTGCTCAGCGCCATGGCCGAGTTGAACAGGGGCGGATCGCGGTTAATGAGCCGGTAGATCTTGGTGCTGAAGATGAAGATGTCCTTGGGCGGGCCGAGCACTGCTTCCACTTCGAACTGCCGCAAGCCGAAGATGATGGCCAGCACCAGCACGATCACCAGCGTCGGCGTCATCACCGGCAGCATGACTTTGGTGATGCTGCCCAGCCTGCTGCAGCCGCACGTACGCGCTACCTCTTCCAGCGACGAGTCCATGTTGCGAAAGCTCGGCGTGAGCAGCATGACTTTCACGGCCACCGATGTACTGGCCACGTGGACCCACACGATGCCCCAGAAGCTGTAGATGTCGAAGGGTCCGCGGGGCAGCGAAAACAGTGACGCAATGAACGAGTTGATGACGCCGAACTGCGGATCCAGCAGCAGGATCCAGCCAAGCGTGACTGGCAGCGCCGGCAAGAAGAACGCCACCCAGAACATGAATTCCAGCGTGCGGCTGAAGGGCAGATCCGTGCGTGCCAACAGCCAGGCTATGAGGATCGCCACAGGAAACGACAGCGCCTGCTGCAGCAGGACAATCGATAGCGTGGTGCGGATGGCCGCGCCGATGCCGGGATCGCGCAGAGCCGCCTTCCAAGGCTCGATGCTCAGGCCGCCTGCCTGAGCGGCATTGGCCGGTTGGAAGCTGGCGACGACGATCAGCAGGATGGGGAAGACGACAACGAGGAGCAGGATCGCAAGCGCCGTCCCGCCCACCAGGGAAAGGGGCGTGAACCGCGGCCGAATGGCCAGCGGCCGGGGCAAGACTAGGACGGCCACGAGGGTGCGGCGGGGGCCTTACGGTCGAGCGGCGCGAGCCACCTCTGCGGCGCGGGCCCGTATTGGCGCGAACTCCTCCGACTGCGAGTCGACGTACTGCACCCCAGGTTGCACCGCCTCATCCGGACTCACCGGCGGCACGTCGAGGCGCCGGCTGTTCTCATCGCGCACTTTCGCTGTGAAGGCCGTCTGGCCCTCCTTGCTCAGCAGCCAGTTGACGAACATGATGGCTGCGTTGGGATGGGGCGCCTTGTTGAAGCGCGCGACGGTGCCGAACTTGGGAATGGCGGTCACTACACCCAGGTCCATCTCCAGCTTCACCACGTTCTTGCCAAGCCCTTGTGAACGCAGCCGCTCGAGCTCATTTTGGTCGATCGATAGGCCGACGGGGTAGGTCCCGCGTACCAGCCACTCCACCTGCTGCCGGGGGTCGCGGCTCAGGACGGGCTGTTGGTCGCTCAGCAAGCGCCGCAGGAAGTCCTCGCCTTGGGATTTCATGAGCAGCGTCGCCAGGTTCACGCCCGAGCCGAGCTCTCGCGGATCATCCCACACGATCTTCCCTTTGAGCTTCGGATTCATCAGGTCATTGGCCGTTATGTGGCCGGGCAGGTCGCTCTCCGGCAGGCCGTCGCGGTTGACGTAGACGATCGAAGGCTGAGCGGACGAGATAAAGCCAAAGATGTACTTCTTGGCCTTGTCTTCCCACGCGCCAGACAGACCACCGCGCCACTTCGAGTCGTCCTTGACTTCTGGCAGCAGCAGAGCCGGCTCGAGCGGGTCGAGGACGCCCTGGGGGATCCACTGGTCGAACACGCCCGCGCCGATGGCCCCGATCATCACGTCGGTCGAGTACACGCCGCCCTGGCGTTCGCGCAGGATGCGCGGCAGCGCGTCGCGAATATGCTCGCCTTTGGCATTCAGCTCGATGCCCGGATAGGCCGTGGTGAAGGGCTGGACGCCTTCCCGGAAGTTCGTCCCGGGCCCCACGATGACTTCCACCTTGCCTTCTTTGCGAGCTGCGGTCACGATGTCGTCCCACGCTCCACCCGTCGCGGTGGCTACGATGCTGGCCGCCGGCTTCGCCGATGCGCTAGCCGCCGGCCTAGTTGGCGCAGAAGTGGTGGCTGGCGCGGCGGCGCCGCCGCAGCCTGCCAGCAGCAAGTCCAGACCGAGCAACAAGCCCAATCGTTTCATCCGAACACTCTCTCTCTTACAGCAACGGGATGGCCAACAGCGGCCGGTTGTTGGTCAGCAGGCAGACCTTCTTCTGGGCAATGCGCCACTGTCCGTTTTCCCGCCCTAAGCTGTGCTCCCAGGAGCCCGGATACTGGATTTCCATGTCGCCGCGCACGAAGTACACCAGCTGGTTAGAGGTCACCAGGCATTCTTCGCCGATATCGGGAGTTACCGCCACGTTGGTGATGAAGTGGGCGGTCCTAGGAGGCGGGATCTGCGTGAGGGCGGCGGGATGCTGCAGCCTGGCCACGCGTAAGCTCATGGCCCGGCGGTCCTCATGGACGATCGGGCCTTCCTCGGCCGGGTTCGAATCGCCGCTGTTGTTGGGAATCCAGTAGATGGCTTCGTCAGTGAACAGCTCCAGCCATTCATCGAAGCGCCGTTGGTCG
>DATGVV010000662.1:0-7224 GCA_035299885.1 Chloroflexota bacterium
ATGAGCGTTTGCGATCGCATCGCGGTGCTGAACTTCGGCCGCAAGATCGCCGAAGGCTCCCCGGAGGCGATTGCTGCGAACGAAGATGTAATCCGGGCGTACCTGGGCACCACGATTCCCTCTCCCCCTGGGAGAGGGTTAGGGTGAGGGAACCCGGGGCCGACGGGCCTCGGCCGCTCCTGGAGGTCTCCAACCTGCGGGTTGCCTATGGCGACGTGCAGGCGCTGTGGGACGTCTCACTATCCGTGGGCGAGGGCGAGATCGTGGCCTTGGTGGGCGCCAATGGCGCTGGCAAAACCACCACACTGCGCGCCATCTCGGGCATCGTTCGCATCCTGGGAGGGAGTATCCGGCTGGCGGGCGAGGAGCTAGTACGCTGCGAGCCCCACGAAATCGTCGAGCGCGGCATCGTCCACGTGCCTGAAGGCCGGCAGCTGTGGCCCGGTATGTCGGTCGAGGAGACGCTGCAGCTCGGCGCTTACCCCGCTCGGGCGCGGGCGCAGCGCGAAGAGACTATACAGGAAGTCTTCCGGCTGTTTCCGCGGCTGCTGGAGCGCCGCCGCCAGGCCGCCGACACGCTCTCGGGCGGCGAGCAGCAGATGTGCGCCATTGCGCGCGGCCTGATGGCACGGCCGCGCCTGCTGATGATGGATGAGCCATCGCTTGGCCTGTCGCCCATCATGCTGGCCGAGGTGTTCGAGACGGTGAAGCGCGTCGCCGCCGAAGGCGTGACCGTGCTGCTGGTGGAGCAGAACGTGGAGCAAGCGCTGGCGCTGGCCGATCGCGGCTATGTCCTCGAGACCGGCTCCGTGGCGCTCAGCGGCAGCGGCCGCGAGCTGTTGGGCAACGACGCCGTCCGCAAGACGTACCTGGGGGTAGGGTAGCTGTCAGTAGGGGGCTTAGTCCTCGCGCAGATCGGCGAGGGCTTTGCGCATGCCGTAGGGCAGGTCCGTCTCGACATAACGAGCGACGTGCGGGTAGAGGCCGCCGGCGTCCCCGTTGGCGATGGCCGACGAGATGACCGAAAAGATGGCCGCCAGGGCCTCCTGGCCGTCCTCCTCGGCTTTGGCGGCAAGCATCGACACGTCGCGCAGCATGTTGTAGGTGAGCGTGTTCTGCGACGACTCGAGCTCTTCGATGGCGTCGTCGACGTAGCTGCAGGCCAGCTCGCGAAGCTCGGTCCAGGAGCTGCTCATGGGCGCCAGGGCCGTGCACAAGGCTTTGGCAGCGTGCAACCGGCTCTCACGATTGAGGAACACGCGGCCCTTGCCCAAGGGCACCTTGCGGCTCATGCTGGCAGTCTAGGCCTGCCAAAGTGGTCCGCTGTCGTAACCGGGACGAATTACCTAACTGCGGGAGCCGCTGTTAGCCTGCAGCGTCACGAACGCCGCTGCCGATAGCGCCGAATCAGCGCGTTGGTGGAGCTGTCGTGCCCGAGGGCCGGCTCGGTGGCGTTCTCTAGCTCGGGGATGATGCGCCCGGCGAGCACCTTCCCCAGCTCCACGCCCCATTGGTCGAAGGAGTCGATCTGCCACACCGTCCCCTGGGTGAAGACGCTGTGCTCATAGAGCGCCACCAGCTTGCCCAGCGTCTCGGGCGTGAGCCGCTCGGCCATGATGGTGTTGGTCGGCCGGTTGCCCTCGAACGAGCGGTGCTGGGCTAGGAAATCGGAGTTGCCTTCCGCCTTCACCTCATCCACCGTCTTGCCGAAGGCCAGCGCCTCTGTCTGCGCGAAAACGTTGGCCATCAGCAGGTCGTGGTGTCTGCCCAGCCGGTTCAGCGTGCCGATGAAGCAGATGAAGTCGCACGGGATGAGCCGCGTGCCCTGGTGGATGAGCTGGTAAAAGGAATGCTGCCCGTTGGTGCCGGGCTCGCCCCAGAAGATCGGGCCGGTGTCGTAGTCCACGCGCTTGCCCTCTAAGGTGACGTGCTTGCCGTTGCTCTCCATGGTGAGCTGCTGGAGGTAGGCCGGGAAGCGCTTCAGGTACTGCTCGTAGGGCATGACGCCGACCGTCTGCGCGCCGAAAAAGTCGGTGTACCAGACCGTCAGCAGACCCATCAGGACCGGCAGGTTCTTGTCGAACGGCGCTGTTCGGAAGTGCTCGTCCATGGCGTGAAAGCCGTTGAGCATGGATCGGAAATGGTCCGGGCCGATGGCCAGCATCGTCGACAGGCCGATGGCCGCGTCCATGGAGTAGCGGCCGCCAACCCAATCCCAGAAGTCGAACATGTTGGCTGTGTCGATGCCGAACTTGGCGACCTCGGCCGTGTTGGTCGAGACGGCAACGAAGTGCCGGGCGATGGCCGCGTCGTCCTTGAGAGCCGCCAGCGTCCACTCCCGCGCCGATCGGGCGTTGGTCATGGTCTCCAGCGTGGTGAACGTTTTGGACGAGATGACGAACAGCGTCTCGGCGGGATCGAGGTCCAGGGTAGCCTCCACGAAATCCGTCCCGTCTACGTTCGAAACGAAGCGGAAGGTCATGTCGCGCCGGCTGTACGCGCGCAGCGCCTCGTAGGCCATCACCGGGCCCAGGTCGGAGCCGCCGATACCGACGTTCACGATGTTCCGAATGGGCTTGCCGGTGTAGCCTTTCCAATCCCCGCCGCGAATCTGAGCGGCGAAGTGGGCCATCTTGTGCAGCACCTCGTGCACGGCGGGCACGACGTTCTCGCCATCAACCACGATGCGGGCGTTCTCGGGCGCGCGTAAGGCCACGTGCAGCACCGCTCGATCCTCGGTGACGTTGATCTTGTCGCCCCGGAACATGGCGTCCATGCGCTCCCGCAGGCCGGCCTCGACGGCCAACTGCAGCAGCAATCGCAGCGTCTCGTCGGTGACGCGATTCTTGGAATAGTCGAGGTAGATGCCGGCGCCCTCGGCGCACAGCCGCTCGCCGCGGCTCGGGTCTTGCGAAAACAGCTCGCGGAGGTGGAGGTTCCGGACCTGCTGATAGTGAGCCTGCAGCGCTTTCCAGCTCGGGAGCTGAGTGGTGGCGGTCATCGTGCTAGGTTGTACCACTCCGGCCATCACTGGGCCGCGGCGAACACGTTGAGATCTATGGAATGAATGACGATGGCAACGGTCAAGGAAATCGCCCAGGCGCTGCGTGCGCTGCCCCCGCGGGAGCCCGATTCAATCTGGAAGGAGCGCACCAAAGACAGGCTGCTCCAGCACATGGGGCCGGCCTCCGCTAAGCCGGCCCCCGAAAATCACTGGGCGGTCTTCGCCACGTACGAGCGCGATCCGGTGAACTTCGCTCAGTGGGTGCGCGCCAAGGGGCGTCACTGGCGGCCAGTGGCCGTAGCCCCGGAGCGCCTCCAATCGGCGCTCAGCAGCATCCAACCCAATATCGTGGTGATCGATCGCGGCGTGCCGCGCCGCCATCAGCTGGAAGGCCTGGTGCGCGCCTCGTCGATCGCCGAAATGGCCATCGCCAGCGAGCACGAGCTGGCCAACATCGCCTGAGCGCCGGCTGAGCGGCAGCGCGCCGCTACCATTGAGGGCGATGTCCAGCCTGGTCGATCTGCATAGCCACAGCTCCGTGTCTGATGGCTCGGAGCGGCCCGAAGTGGTGGTCCGCAAGGCGGCCGCGGCGGGCGTGCGCTTCCTGGCGCTGACCGACCACGACGGCACGGGCGGCCTGGACGAGGCCATTGCCACCGCGGCCCAGCTGAGCGGATTGGAGCTGATCCCGGGCATCGAGCTCAGCGCCGAAGAAGGCATCCACGTCCTGGGCTACTTCCTGGCCTACCACGATGCCGAGCTGCAGCGGACGCTGAGCCGCCTGCAAGAGGGCCGGGAGGGCCGAGCCCACCAGATATTGGAGCGGCTGGCGGAGCTAGGCATGCCGCTGGACTTTGAGCGGGTGAAGCGCATCGCCGATGGCGCCATTGGCCGGCCGCACGTCGCCCGGGCCATGCTCGAGCGCGGCTACGTGCAGAGCTTCAACGAGGCCTTCGAGCGCTGGCTGGGCATCGACCGGCCGGCCTACATCCCCAGTGAGAAGCTGAGTGCCGAGCAGGCCATCGAAATCATTCGGGACGCGGGCGGCGTCGCCTCTTGGGCGCACCCCGAGTGGCCGGACGGGCCGCAGCGCTACCGGCCCACCGAGGACACCCTGCGCCAGCTGGCGGACGCCGGCCTGCAGGGTATCGAGGTCTACTACGCGGACCATCTGCCGGACATGACCGGGCGCTTCCTGGACTTGGCGCGCCGGTTCGACCTGGTGCCGACTGGAGGCAGCGACTACCATGGCCCGGAGGTCCGCGCCGTCGAGCTCGGCAGCGTGCTCGTCCCCGAAGAGACGGTCGATCGCCTCAGGTCCCTCTCCCATCGCAATGGGAGAGGCTAGGTGAGGGTGCCCGGAGCGGCGCTGACACCGGGCCTCCTCGAAGGCTGAGACATTGGAACCCTCACCCTCGCCCTCTCCCACCGCGGTGGGAGAGGGGAGATCGTTCGCCTGGGCGGCGGCCATCGTCATGGCCGGCACGGTGGCCAGCCGGCTGCTGGGGTTGGCTCGCCAGCAGGTGTTCGCCATCGAGTTCGGCACCACGGGCCAGATGGACGCCTTTTGGACCGCCTTCCGACTGCCGGACATCATCTACAACATCGTGGCCGGCGGGCTGCTGGGCTCATCCCTGATCCCCGTCTTTGCCGGCTACCTGGCGCAGGATCGGCGCGAGGAAGCGGCCCGCGTGGCCAGCAGCGTCATGAACCTGATGTTCATCCTGCTCAGCGCGCTGGCGCTGCTGCTGGAGTTGTTCGCGCCGCTGATCGTGCCGCTGCTGGTGTCCGATTACTCGCCCGACAAGCAGCAGCTGGTGGTGGTGCTGACGCGCATCCTGCTCATCCAGCCCCTATTCCTGGGCGTGAGCGGCGTGATGATGGGCGTGCTCAACACCTACCAGCACTTCCTGCTGCCGACCCTTGCGCCGATCGTCTACAACCTGTCGATCATCGTGGCGGCGCTGGCGCTGGGCCCGCGCATGGGCGTGGAAGGGCTGGCCATTGGCGTGGTCGCCGGCGCGCTGCTGCAGGTGGTGGCGCAATGGCCCGGCATGGTGCGCTACGGCTTCCGCTGGTCGCCCACGGTCGATGCCAAGGATCCCGGCGTGCGCGAAGTGTGGCGGCTGATGATCCCGCGCGTGTTTGCCAGCGCCACGCTGTACGTCAACCTGCTGATCCAGGCCGCGCTGGCTTCGCAGCTGGTGGAAGGCGCCTACACCGGATACTCGAACGCCTTGCAGCTGATGATGCTGCCCATCGGCATCTTCGCCATCTCCCTGTCCATCGTGGCCTTCCCCACGCTGTCGGCCCAGGTGGCGCGGGCCGAGCTGGGCGCCATGAGCCGCACCCTGGGCCAGGCGCTGCGGCTGATCCTGTTCCTGACCATCCCGTCCAGCATCGGGCTGGTCCTGCTGCGCGAGCCGATCATCCGAACGCTGTTCCAGTACGGGGCGTTCGACGCCCGCTCCACTGCCCTCACGGCCCAGCCGCTGATCTTCTTTGCCCTCGGCCTATTCGGCCACGCCACGATCGAGATCGTGCTGCGCGCCTTCTACGCCCTGCGCGAGACGCTGCGGCCGGTGCTCATCAATCTCGTGACGCTCTCAATCAACCTGGTGTTGAGCTTCGCCCTGATTGGGCCGCTGCAGCAGGGCGGGCTGGCGCTGGCCATCTCCATCTCGGTGTCGCTGGAGGCGCTGGCGCTGCTGGTGCTGCTGCAAACACGGCTGCCGGCCTTCGATTGGGCTGGTCTGGCGGGAACCGTGGGCAAGTGCGTGCTGGCTTCGGCCGTTATGGGCGCGGCCTTGTACGCCTTTGTCCACGCCTCCGGCGTGCCGCAGGCGGTGGGACCGCGCGTACTGCAGCTGGCGCTGGCGATTGGCATCGGCGGTAGCCTGTACCTGGCCGCGGCGGCTCTGCTGAGGCTACCCGAGCTAAGCTACGTCCGGCGTCTGGCCTGGCGCCGTTCACCGACTAACGACTAACGACTAACGACTCGTGAACCAAGCCCTTATCCGCAACTTCTGCATCATTGCCCACATCGATCACGGCAAGTCCACGCTTGCCGATCGCTTGCTGGAGCGCACAGGCACTATCTCCAGCCGCGAGATGTCCGAGCAGGTCCTCGACCAAATGGACCTGGAGCGCGAGAAGGGCATCACCATCAAGGCCCAGGCGGTGCGGATGCGGTACGCCGCGCGCGACGGCAACGTTTACGAGCTGAACCTGATCGATACCCCGGGCCACGTCGACTTCGCCTACGAGGTGTCGCGCAGCCTCGCCGCCGCCGAGGGAGCGATCGTCGTGGTGGACGCCGCGCAGGGGATCGAGGCCCAGACGCTGGCCAACGTCTACTTGGCCATGGAGCACGACCTCAAGCTGATCCCGGTCGTCAACAAGATCGACCTGCCCAGCGCCGAGCCGGAGCGCGTCGCTAAGGAGATCGAGCGAGTGCTCGGCATGGGCCTGGAGGAAGTCATTTTCGCCAGCGCCAAGGAGGGCACGGGCACCGACGCCATCCTGGAAGCGATCGTTCAACGCGTACCACCGCCCAGCGGCGACCCGAACAAGCCGCTGCGCGCGCTGATCTTCGACAGCCACTACGACGTGCACAAGGGAGTGATCGCCTATGTGCGCGTGGTGGACGGCATGGTCGCCGGCAGCACCGATATCCAGCTCATGTCGACCGGCCGCACCACGGACATCATGGAGCTGGGCTTCTTCGCGCCGCGCCTGAAGGCCGTGGACAGCTTGCAGGCGGGCGAAGTGGGCTACATCGCCACCGGCCTCAAGAATGTGAAGGACTGCCGCGTTGGCGACACCGTGACCGATGGCGACTTCCCCGCGCGCGAGGCGCTGCCCGGCTATCAGCCGGCCAAGCCGATGGTCTTCGCCGGCTTCTACCCGGTGGAAGGCGACGAGTACTCCCTGCTGCGCGACGCGCTGGAGCGGCTGCAGCTGAACGACGCGGCCCTGTCATTCGAGCCGGAAACGTCGCAAGCGCTGGGCTTCGGCTTCCGCTGCGGCTTTCTGGGCATGCTGCACATGCAGATCATCCAGGAGCGGCTGGAGCGCGAGTATCACCTGGACCTGCTGGCCACCGCGCCCAGCGTGGAATACCAGGTGGTTCGGCCGAACGGTGATGTCGTGGCTGTGGACAACCCGGCCCAATTCCCGAGCTTTGGCGAGATCCTGGAGATCCGCGAGCCGTGGATGGA
>DATGVV010000663.1:0-5374 GCA_035299885.1 Chloroflexota bacterium
CACCACTGTCTACACCGGCGTGCACACCTTCGCCATGCTGCCCAGCCGGATGTCCTACGATCTCACCTCGCTCGTGGCCGGCCAGCCACGCCGCATCGTCGTCATCCAGCTGCTGATTCGAGCGGGCGAGCTGGCGGAAGCCAGCATCTACCCAGCGCTGGCGGTCAACCAGGCCAAGCTGGCCTATCCCACGGTGTCGGAGTGGCTCGACGGCGGCTCGCCGCCCGAGCCGCTGGCCGGCAAACCTGAGCTGCAGCGCCAGCTTCGCCTGCAGGCGGCGCTGGCGGACGAGCTGGCCCAGGCGCGGCGCCAGGCCGGCGCGCTCGACTTCGAGACTGCCGAGACCAGGCCCGTGCTCAACGAGCAGGGCGAGGTGGTTGGCCTGGAACGGCGCGGTCAGGATCGAGCCGGGGCGATCATCGAGGAGCTGATGATCGCCGCCAACCAGGCGGTGGTGCGGGAGCTGGACCGGGCGGGCCTGCCCAGCGTCCTGCGCGTGGTGCGCCAGCCCGAGCACTGGGATCAGATCGTGGCGTATGCCGCCGCGCGCGGGAGCAAGCTGCCCAGCCAGCCGGACTCGGCCGCCCTGGCTGGATTCCTGGAGCGCATGAAGCGGGAGCGGGCCAGCGAGTTCCACGAGATCTCGCTGGCGCTGATAAAGCTGATTGGCCGCGGCGAGTATGTCGCCCACCGCCCCGGCGAGGCGCTGATCGGCCACTTCGGCCTGGCCACCAACCGCTACGGCCACGCCACAGCGCCGAACCGCCGCTACGCCGATCTGGCAACGCAGCGGCTGCTGGCGCCGCTGCTCAAGACCGGCAGCCAGCCCTACGCCTTCGAGCAGGTCCAGGCCATTGCCGGGCGCTGCAGCTGGATGGAGAAGCAGGCCGAGAAGGTGGAGCGACGGGTCCGGAAGTCCATCGCCGCGGCCCTCCTCTCGGACCGCATTGGCCAGCCGTTCCAGGGCATCGTCACCAAGGCGCGGCCGGAGGGGACGTTCATCCACGTCTTCCATCCGCCTGTTGAAGGCATGATCGTGCGCGGCGCGGAGCGCGTTCGCGTTGGCGACAAGGTTCGGGCCCGGCTGGTGCACGTTGACGTGGAGCGCAGCTACATCGATTTCGAGGTGCGCCAGCGTTCGCACGCACCAGACGCGATGTCTACGGCTGGATGAGGACGGGGGTGCCGATGTCGGCCCAGGTGAAGAGGGGCCGCTCGAACAGGAGGGGGACGTTCACGCAGCCGTGGGTGCCCGTGAAATCTCCGCCGGCGGTGCCGAACTGCGCATTGGAGCCCGGCCCGAAGTTGTGCCGCCAGGGCGCGTCATGGACGAAGTAGCCGGTCCACTCGAACAGCAGCGCGTGGTTCACCCAGGCGGGCTCGTACCAGCGCCAATCGTCCTCCGGCCAGGGCGAGGTCATGTAGAAGTTGCTGCGCTTGCCAATGATGGAGAAGGCGCCGATGGGCGTGCGCGTCTGCGGCCCACCGGTGGTCACGATAGTTTGATTGGTGAGCACGCCGTTTTCGTACGTGAACAGTTTCTCCTGGCTCAAGGAAACGACGATCTTCTTGGCTGGCGGAGCGGGCGCTGGCGCTAACACAGCGAGGGCCGGCGCTGGTAACGGGGGAGGGGACGGCGGATCGGCCGCGGCCACTCCCTGTGCGCCCAGGGCGAGTGTCAAGGCCGTGGTAGCTATTGCCGTCGCCAGTCGCTTCATCGCTCGCCTCCTTGGCGCTCTTTAGAAGCACAAGGCGTGCCCGAAGGGACGGCTAAGATCGTTGAGTGCGGCTAGGCGTTATCTCAGACGTCCACAGCAACCTGCCGGCGCTGGAGGCGGTGCTGGCCGACATGGGCCAGGTGGATCAGCTTTGGTGCCTGGGGGACACCGTGGGCTACGGGCCATTCCCCAACGAGTGCATCGAGCTGCTGCGGCAGCACGACTGCCTTGCCATTCCAGGCAACCACGACTGGGGCTGCGTGGGCAAGATTCCGCTGGACGACTTCAACGTGGATGCCCGCTGGGCGTGTGAATGGTCTCAGCAGGCCATATCGCCGGCCAGTCTGGCCTTTCTGGAGGAACTGCCGCTAACCCGCACCGAGGGCGACTTCACGCTGGCCCACGGCACGCCGCACGAGCCAATCTGGGAGTACATGGCCTACCCGTCGACAGCGCGGCTGAGCTTCCACTATTTCTCCAGCCGGTACTGTCTGGTAGGCCACACGCACGTGCCGCTGGTGTTCCTGGAGGCCGACCTGGGGCCGGAGTCGATCCATCCCGGCCCGGCCGCGCCGCTGCGGCTGGGGTCGACGCGGGCCATCATCAATCCCGGCAGCGTCGGGCAGCCGCGGGATGGGAACCCGCAGGCTTCTTACGCGCTGATCGATACCGAGGAAGCGCGCATGGAGTTCCGCCGGGTGAGCTACGACGTGGCTGCCATCCAGGCTCGCATGGCAGAGCTGCGGTTCCCGGAACGGCTCATCAAGCGTCTGGGGTACGGCTGGTAGCGAACACCGCGGCGGCCTGACCGGTGGGCAGCTGGAGCTGCTCGGGAGTGAGGTCCAGCTCCTGCCGGATCTGCTCGGCGTCGACGGACTCATGCTCGAGCAGCAGCGCGGCGAGCTTGTGGAGCGCCTCCAGGTGCTCCGCCAGCAGCTTGCGCGTGAACTGGTAGCGCTCGTTGACGATGGACTGCATGGCGCTGTCGATCTGCTTGGCCATGTACTCGCTCACCTCTTTGCCGCGCAGCAGGCTGCCCAGCTCGTCGTCGCCGAGGCGCTCGGCCTGGACCAGCACGCCGACGGTGGGGTCCATGCCCCAGCGGGTGACCATCTGGCGCACGATGTGGCCCACCATGTCCAGGTCGTTCTCGGCCCCGGTGGTGATGTCGCCGAACACCAGCTCCTCGGCGATTCGCCCGCCTAGGGCCACGGCGATGCGCGTCAGCAGGTAGCTCTTGGTGTAGTTGTAGCGGTCGTCGATGGGCAGCTGGAGGGTCACGCCCAGGGCATGGCCGCGGGGC
Organism: Chloroflexota bacterium; assembly: GCA_035299885.1. GTDB lineage: Bacteria > Chloroflexota > JAJPGV01 > JAJPGV01 > JAJPGV01 > DATGVV01. Next base: position 3,022 of record DATGVV010000663.1, read on the forward strand.
ACGATGGTCACCCGGTTGAGTGGATCGGCGTTGGGTGAGAGCAGCGCCACCAGCGCGTGGCCGCCCTCGTGGTAGGCGACGATCTTGCGGTCCTCGGGGCCGAGCACCAGCGGCCGCTCGGCGCCCAGCTGAATCTTCTCCAGCGCTTCCCAGAAGCACTGCTGATCGACCGCGTCGGCGCCTTTGCGGGCCGCCAGCAGCGCGGCCTCGTTCACCAGGTTGGCCAGGTCGGCGCCAACCATGCCGGGCGTGGCCCGGGCGATGGCGGTGAGATCGACGTCCGGCGCCAGCGACACGCCCTGGACGTGCACTTTCAGGATGGCCTCGCGGCCCACCTTGTCGGGCCGATCGACGGTGACCTGACGGTCGAACCGGCCGGGGCGCAGCAGGGCCGGATCGAGCACGTCGGCGCGGTTGGTGGCGGCCAGCACGACCACGCTGTGGCTGGCCTCGAAGCCATCCATCTCGACCAGGATCTGGTTGAGGGTTTGCTCGCGTTCCTCGTTGCTGCCGGTGAGCGCACCACCGCCGCGGCGGCGGCCCACGGCGTCGATCTCGTCGATGAAGATGATGCTGGGAGCGTTCTTCTTCGCCGTCTCGAAGAGATCGCGCACGCGTGAGGCGCCGACGCCGACCAGCACCTCCACGAACTCCGGCCCGCTGATGCTGTAGAAGGGCACGTTGGCCTCGCCCGCGCTGGCCCGGGCCAGCAGCGTCTTGCCGGTGCCCGGTGGCCCGACCAGCAGCACACCGCGCGGCACCCGGCCGCCCAGCCGGGAGTATTTGTCCGGCTCCTTGAGGTAATCGATGATGTCCAGCAGGTCGCTCTTGGACTCGTCCACGCCGGCCACGTCCTCGAACGTGATGCGCTTCTCGGGGTGCTGATACAGCCGGGCGCGGCTCTTACCGAAGCCGAAGATGCCCTGCTGCGCTTGCCCGGCACGGCGGTTGAGCAAGACGAACAGGCCGATCAGCAGGATCCAGGGCAGCAGCTGTTCCAGGATGACGATCCAGACCGACGGGCCCTGCTCGGGACTGACCTTGATCTCGACGTTCTCGGCCTTCAGGGTGGGCAGCAGCGCGGGATCGCCAAAGTCGGGCACGCGGGTGCTGAAACGGTCCGAGGTCTGAGTCTGAGCGTTGGCGCCCGCGGGTGTGCCGGGCGCCTTGGGGGAAGCCGAGGCTATGGCGGATGGCGCGGGCGAGCTGACGCTGTTGCTGCTCGGGTCGTAGGTGATGGCGTGCTTAAGGGCGCCCTGGACGGCATTGCCCTGGAAGCTGACTTCGGCCACGTTGTGGTCGTTGAGCTGGGCGATAAAGGTGCTGTAGGGGATGGTGATGACCGGGTTCGGATTGGGCCGGCTATTGAAGAGGAAAGTCAGGTTCCAGGCGACCAGGGCCAGCAGCGCCACCCACCACAGGTTGGACCACCAGGAACGCTTGGGAGGTCCCTGGTTGTCGGGCGGGCCGGGGTTGCTGCTTCTCAGCCAGGAGGGCTGGTTGGCAGCTCCGGCATTCTTCTTGCCATTGCGAGCGGCGCGACCGCGAGGCGCATTGCGCGTAGCCACTTACCGGCGGAGGATAGCAAGGCGGGGGCCACGAAAATGTTGGCGCCCGCATGCGCCATCATGTAGGGGCACATGGACGAATCGCGCCTGCGTGATCCCTCGGTGGTGGCTGCCAACTGGTGGCGCATCGCGCAGCACGAGGCGCGCCTGGCGGTGCTCCGCCGGCTGAGTCTCCCGGAGGAGCTGGCGGCCACGCCCTGGCAGGACATCGCCCCCGGCTTCCGCGAGCAGATCAGCCGCGATACGGTGCCCAGCAGCTAGGCTGGCCGCCTTCGAGGCTCCTGCGCCGAGTTCAGGCCAGCGGGTTCTGCCAGCGAACCTCGGTAAAGCGCGCAAAATCGGTGTCGGCGGACATCACGGTCAGGCCATGCTCGATGGCGAGGGCCGCAAGCTGAGCGTCCGGCACCAGGTTGCCCGTCAGCTGGTGGCGGACGATCAAATCCCGGAGCACGGACGCGGTGCGTTCCGTGGCGGGAGGTATCCAGACCGGATCGGCTTCGAGCCAAGCGTGAACGCAGCCGGCAGCATCCACGGCGCTCAATGGGTTGGTGGTGACCCGCGGGTGCGTGATGATCCGCATGAACGCGCCGATGGTCTGCCAGGGCAGGGCGACGCGACGGTTGCCGGTTAAGGCGCTTTGAAGCCAGGACGCGGCCGCGTCATTGTGAGGGCTCACGGCATCGACTGCGTACAGCAACAGGTTGGCGTCGAGGAGCACAACTAGGCGTCGTCCAGGAGCTCGAGCACGCTGCCGATGTTGCTGACGTCCACCTTCAATCCGACGT
>DATGVV010000664.1:0-2266 GCA_035299885.1 Chloroflexota bacterium
AAAAGTGAGCGTTCGGTTCTCGACCTCACGGGCATACACGATGCCCGTGTAGCAGAGTGGTCACCAGGTTACCGCGATCGCTCGTCCGCGGATCTGGTCATTGACGATCTCCGCCCGGCTGAGGATGGCCACCGGATAAGCTCTCGACTCTCCATTCACCGCAACGCCGATGACATGCATGGCGTCCGGCACATGGGTGGCACTGGCGGCGGCGATGAAGGCCGGCGCGTCGATCGCTTTGATGCGGTCACGCGGCACCTGATAGCCGGCCTCGTCCGGCGTCAGCGGGTCGGGTGATTGCAGGCTGGGATGATCGCGTCCGGCAAACCCCGACAAGCTTCCGATGCCGGGCGCCTGGACCGGCCGTGTCACGTAGAGGGCGAGGAGTGCCGAAAGAGCCGCGGCAGAAAAGGCGACCACCCAGGTCCGTTTGTTCGGGAGCCAGGCGCTAACACTCAGTGGCCTAGGCCTCATTTCAACGCTCGCCCCTCGCCCGTGCCACCACCACGCCATTCAACTATGCGAACACACAGCCGGGCCCGTGATTCCCGGAACCAGATCAGGCTGCCCCAAACTTAGGCGGAGTGCAACCCTGGCTCCCGGCTGCTCTCTTCGCCATGGTCGCGTGGGCCGGCCAGCGGACGTTGAGCAAGGTCGCGTTGTCCACTCTTGGCACCCCCAAGTTCTACCTTCTCAGTGCCGCCGTATCACTACTGACCTACGCGCCATATCTGGTGCTGCGGCCGCCGGCGTGGAGAGACCTTCCGCCCGCCTTCGGCCTGGCCTGCCTGATGGCCGTTACGTTCGGCGTCACCACCGAAGCCATCAGGCGAGGACCGCTCAGCACTGTTTCACCAATCACCGCCCTGAGCCCTGCCCTGACTGCCCTTCTAGGCGTCGCCGTGTTGGCCGAGCGCCTTGACTGGACCGCCTACCTGGGGATCTTCCTGGCTGTGGTGGGGATTGTCCTGCTCGGCGCTCAACCCCAGCCAGATGCCGCCAGTGGGCGCCGCGGCTGGCTGTGGCTCGCACTCCTGTCGCTCGGACTCCAGGGAATTGGTGCCTTCGTCGCCAAGCTGGTCGTCACACCAGCTGGTCCATCTGCGCTGTTGCTCATGGGCGCAGCCGTGCAGGTAGTGGTAGGCATGTTCCTGGCCCCGCTCTGGAAGTGGCAACGCACAGATCTCCGTGGCAAAGCCGCCGTGTTCACCATCGTCGCCTATGTCGTCGGCGGCATCGCTACCATCGGCTACCTGCTTGCGCTCGCCGCCGGCAAGGCCGCAGTGGTCGTGCCGTTGGTGGCTACGAGTCCAGCCATAGCAGGCTTGCTCGGAGCCACGATCCTGAAGGAAAAGACGAACCGCCGTCAGTTGACGGGCATATTCGCGGCGCTTGCGGGCGCCGCAATGCTGGCGACGAGCGGCTGACCGAGCCCTGCACCCCCTGCCCATGGGGAGGGGGGAGTGTTCAAACAGGCAAGCGGTCAAGTGCGCCCGACTCGAGCAGCGCCCGCACCGCTGCGGCCCGGTGACTGTAGCGATGCTTTTCGGCCGGCGTCATCTCACCAAACGTGCGGCCGAGCTTCGCGAGCAGGAAGATCGGGTCGTAGCCGAACCCCGCCTGCCCGCGCCACTCCGGGATGACTTCTCCACGGCAGTCTCCTTCGAAGAACTGCGTCTTTTGGCCGGACATGGCGAAAGCCAATGTGCACACAAATCGCGCCCACCAGGGTCGCGGATAGCCGCGCAGCCGCTCCAGCAGCGCCTCTGTCCTCTCCTTTTGCGTAGGGCCCAAGCGGGCCGAGCGCAGGCCGGGCAAGCCATTGAGCACATCGACCTCGAGCCCCGCATCGTCGCCGAGCGAGGGCAGCCCCGAGCGGGCGGCGGCGGTCTCCGCTTTGAGCCCGGCGTTCTCGGCGTAAGTCTCCCCCACCTCCTCCACGCCGCTGTCGAAGGCCACGATCTCGAAGCCGGCGCCCCCGAGTAGGTCGCGGTACTCGCGCAGCTTGCCGGCGTTGCCAGAGGCGACGACGAGGCGGCGCCGGCGTGCAGGCTCGGGCAGGACGGGCCCAGCAGATTGCTCAGCCAAGCGCGGCGATCGAGCGCTTTTGATGAAGAATGAGCTCCTTGATCCCTTTCTGGGCGAGCGCCACCATCGCGTCCAGCTCAGTGCGCGTGTAGGGGGCGCCTTCGGCCGTGGCCTGCAGCTCCACCATCCGGCCGTCCTCGGTCATCACGCAGTTGAGGTCGGTGGAGGCCTCGAAATC
>DATGVV010000665.1:0-2004 GCA_035299885.1 Chloroflexota bacterium
CGCCACGCTGCACGTGCGGGTAGCGCTGGCCTAACTCGGTCACCATGCGTTCAATCGTGCCGGTGCCGCGTTCGTCGATATGGCCCCAGAACTCCTTCCAGCATTGCGCCCGCAGCCAGTGGACGTGCTCCTCACGGCTGCGGGGCCGGCTGAAGAAGGTGGTCACAACTTCATGCTCGCCGGCCCAGTGGGGCGAAGCGATGCCGACCAGCCGGTCCAGCTGCGCTTCAACGTCGATTGCTTGTATCGCCACGCTCTTCCTCCTCAGGCAAAGGCAGCATAGCGGATGCAGCGCCTAGCCCAGCGCCTGGTCGATCTCGGCACGGGTGAGCAGCAGCTGAAATATGCTGTGCAGGTTGCGCGGAGCAACAGGCCCGGCTGCGCGCCAGTACGTCTCGAGGTTGACCATAATCCCTCGTTCGTCGCGCCGACCGCCGGCAAGTTCCATGCCCATCTGCGTCGTGACGCACGCATACACGGTACGAGATCGAGCTGGAGTCGCTTTGAGGACGAATCACATGTGCCCCGAGTAGCGAGCGTACTATGAGGGCATGGCCAATTTGCGGATGACCCTGGCAGTGGCGCACTACGACCGCCACGTACCTTTGTTCGACGGGACAGTCGGCCTACCAGACGTCGACTTGATGGTGAAGGAGGTCGGCCAGTCGATTCCCGGTCGCGATGGCTCCGATCGCCACGCGCGCATGCTCAACGACGGCGAATTCGAGGCGGCTGAGGTGTCGCTCTCGTCCTATCTCATGGCCAAGGACCGCGGCAGGCCGTTCACCGCCATTCCCATCGTCCCTCGCCGGCTGTTCTGCCAGTCGCTGTTTTTCGTCCCTGCCCAATCGGCGCTGAACGGTCCTGAAGACCTCGCCGGCAAGCGGGTGGGTATCAACACGTACCAGACCACGCTGTCGGTGCTCGCCAAGGGTGACCTGGAACACGAGTACGGCGTCCCGTGGAAGAGCATCACCTGGGTCATCAACGCCGACGAAACGCTGGAGTTCGAGACGCCGGTGGGCGTACAGTTGGAGCGCGTTCCAGCGGGGCGGAAGATTGATCAGCTGCTGCTGGCGGGCGAGATCGACGCGGCCATCATGCCCCACCCGCCGAGCTCCCTCATCGCCAATCGCGAGGGCGTGCGGCGCCTGTTTGCCAACGGCCGCGGGGCCGAGGAAACCTACTACCGCAAGAACGGCTACTGGCCGGTCATGCACCTGGTCGCTATCCGGCAGGACGTTGCGGACGAGCATCCGCGGCTGCCACTGGCGCTGTACAACGGGTTCGAGGAGGCCAAGCGTAAGGCGCTATGGCACTATGAAGATCCCAACTGGTCGATGCTTGCCTGGGGACGCCACTACTTAGAGGAAGAGACCGCACAGATGGGTGGTGATGCCTGGCCCTATGGCGTAGCTCGCAACCGGCCCAACCTGGAGCGGTTCATGACCTATTCTCAGGAGCAGGGGCTGACGCAGCGGACATTGGCGATGGAAGAGCTGTTTCACCCGTCCGTGTTGGACACCTGAGTCTGGTTCAGTCGCTGCTTTTACGTATCCGGACGACGGTCCCCTTCTCGACGTTGTAGAAGTTGCGCCAGATCGCTGCCAGCTCGCGGCTGCGGATCACCACCGCCCAGGCTTCCACGCCGCTCTCGTTGCGCGGCGCATGGCTGCCGGAGACGGGCACGATCACAGCATCGCCGGCCCGCTGCCTGATCTCAGGCAAGGGACGCAGCGTCGCACGGCCAGGCTCGCTGCCATCGTCCTCGCGCTTGTACAGCTGCTGGATAATCTCGCCCTGGTGCACGCCGTACACGGCCCAGCCGAGCTCACCGTGGTCGTGGACGCCGCGGCGATAGATCGGCTTCTGATGCGACGCGTGGATGCAGAACAGGTGATCGGGATCCACGTAGACTTTCCAGGAGCGAAACTCCTGCCGATCGATGTCCAGCCCGTCGAGACAGTCGGGCCGCGCCAACACATCCCTCAGGGCTCGCTCGGT
>DATGVV010000666.1:0-4671 GCA_035299885.1 Chloroflexota bacterium
TCCTTGGAGATCTCGGGCGCTTCCCGATGCGAGGACATGTCTTACCTCCCACCGGCGCGCTGGATGAGGCGCGACACAAGATCGGGATCGTGCAGGGTGATTTCCTGGGTGCCGGCCATGAGCGAAATCTCGCCGCCGGCCGGGTTATGGATGTAGGCCACCAGGGGCTGGGACATTCCTTCGAGTGCCGGCGTGGGGTTTTGTTCCTCGCCGCCGGCCAGCTGCCGGACCACCGGCAGCAGCCCGATACCCGCGGCTCCGGCCGCGGTCCAGCCCAAGAAGCCACGTCTGGAAAGGTTATGCATGACGTTCCTCCGTGTTGAGAGTCAGCTCGCTTACGCGAACCTGCTGGCTGGTACGCAGCGGCCAAAGGATTGGTTCACTGGCGCAGCGGCCTATCATGAGCAAGCCAGCATATGAACCGGCGCCGCCGCCCTCGCGTATTACTGCCAGATGTCTGAGCTGCCCGCTGACGCCGCGCTCCTGGGCGCCGTTGCGGACAGGCGCGACCCCGACGCCCTGGCCAAGCTCTACGACGCCTATGGCGGCATCGCCTACGGCCTCACGATGCGCATCGTCGGCGATCCCGGCGCGGCCGAAGAGTCGGTCCAGGAGGCCTTCTTCAACGTTTGGCGGAACGCGCCGAGCTACCGCCAGGATCGAGGCAGCGTGCGGACCTGGATCCTGTCGGTGGTCCACAATCAAGCAATCGACAAGCTGCGGCGACTGCGCTCCAAACAATGGCGGGACCAGGAGCTGGACGCTGCCGCAGATCGCCTCGAAGGGCCGGACGTGTCGGGCGAGGTGCTGGCCGATCTCGAGCGGCAGCGCATCAGTGAGGCACTGCGGACGTTGCCGGCGGACCAGCGCAAGGCCATCGAGCTGGCCTACTTCGGCGGCTACACGCATTCCGAGATCGCCGATCTGCTGCGCATCCCGCTGGGGACGGTGAAGGGCAGGCTGCGATTGGGAATGGACAAGCTGCGGTCGTTGTTGGCGGAACCTGCCGGCTTGGAGTGGTCGGCGGAATGATGAGCTGTGCTGACGTCGACGATCTCCTGGCAGGCCTGGCGCTGGGCTCGGCCAGCACCGACGAGCGCCGCGAGGTGGAGGCGCACCTGGCCAGCTGCCGGCAGCACCCACAGCTGGGCGACTTCGAACGCATCGCGGACATGCTGCCCATGAGCCTCGATCCGGTCGCTCCCCGGGAGCAGGTCAAGCGCAAGCTCATGGCGCGCGTCTACCAGGACCTGGAGCCGGAGCTGGTGCGCCAGCCTTTGTGGCGGAGGACCTGGGGCTGGGCAACCGCGGCCGTGCTGGCCGTGCTGGCGCTGGGCCTGGGCGTCCGCGACTACGCGGTCTCCTCGCGGCTCGCCTCTGCCCCCGTGCAGTGGCAGCTGCAGCCGGTGCAAGCCGGCACCCGCGCCAACGGCACCCTGGTATGGCTGCCTTCGCAGCGCACCGCCACGCTCACCCTGCGGGGGCTGCCAGCGCTGGCCCCCAACCAGGTGTATGAGGTGTGGCTCATCAAGGACGGCCAGCCGGCGCCGGCCGGCGTCTTTCAGCCGGCCGGCAGCGACTCGGCCGCCGTGCTCGTCCAGGGCGATCCCCTGCGTTTCGACACTGTGGCCGTCACCGCCGAGCCGGGGCCCCAAGGCTCCCAGGCGCCCACGACTCAGCCGTTTGTCGCCGGAGCTCTGCACTAGCTGAACTAGCCGGAGTATGCTGATGCTGCGATGGCAGCCGCCAGCCCAATACTTCTTCGCGGCGGGCGGGATCTGCGGATCGATCTGCTGCGCGGCGCGGCGGTGCTGGCCATGGTCGTCGACCACGTGGGCGGTGATCGATCGTGGCTCTACATACTGACCGGCGGGGACCGCTTCTACGTCTCGGCGGCGGAGCCGTTCGTGTTCCTGGCTGGCGTCGTGGCCGGCATGGTCTACGGGCCGCGAGCGGCCCAGAAGGAGGGCGCGGCGGCCAAGACTCTGCTGCGCCGGGCGGGCAGCATCTACCTCTGGACGATGGCGCTGACCCTGGCGGCGCCTTTCGTGGCGCGCGCCCTGCAGCTGGGCTGGGACGACCCGCTGGAGCATCGATCGGTGGTCGAGTTCGTGGTCAGCGTGCTGACGCTGCACCTGACCTACCACCTGACGGACGTGCTGCTGCTGTACGTACTGCTGTTCGGGCTGGCGGCGTGCGTTCTGGAATGGATGGTGGAGGGGCACACCCGGCTCATCCTGATCACCTCGTGGTGCCTGTGGGGACTGTGGCAGACGGCAACGGATTACCCCGCGCCTTGGGACATCCAGGCGATGACAGTGTTCCAGTTTGCCGCCTGGCAGGCGCTGTTCCTGACCGGCGTGGCGCTGGGCATACACCGCCAGGCGCTGGCGGCGCGCTGGTCCCGGCGTTCAGCCTTGGTTTGCTTGGTGGTAGGCGGGATCGGGTTCGGCGGCTGCATCGCCTCGTACCAGCTTCGAGGCGTCAACCGTGCGCTCGGGGGAGGCGTGGCCAGCCATCTGCTGTCCAAGTCGGACCTGGGGCTCGGGCGGCTGCTGGTGTTCGCCTTTCTGGCGCTGTTCGCCTTCGGCCTAGCGACGCTCGGCTGGCGCTGGCTGCACGGCGCCCTCGGATGGCTGCTGCTGCCGCTGGGGCAGCACTCGCTCGGGGCCTACATCATGCACGTGGGCGTGGTTATCGGGGTGGCCAAGCTGGGCCTGATCGCCTTCGGCCGCGCCGGCAGCGCCGAGCAAAACACGCTCGTGCAGCTGGCGGGCGTGCTGGTCCTGTGGGCGCTCGTCCACGCTTGGGTTGCGCTGCGCGCTCGATGGACGCGGGCGCACGGCCTAGCCGGATTGCGGGCGCTGAGCTACCGGCCTACGGCGGTGGCAGGCGCCCGTTAGGGGAATCCTCACCTCGAACGACGCGCCTAGGCTTTGACCTGATCCACGAACTCGCTGGTGTAGGTCTTGGCCAGGTCGATGTTCTTGCCCTTCATGTCTTTGACGTAGTTGAGCTCGATGTCCAGCACCGTCTGGGGACCCGTGGCGGGCATCTTGCCATCTTTGGTGAAGGACGTTTTCTGGCCGTCAAGGGCGGTTAGATACAGGTCCTTGTCGCCGGCGTAGTAGTCCTGCGGCATCTTGTCCGTAATCTCCGCAGCCGAATGGGTGCTCATCCAACTCAAGGTCTTGACATAAGCGTTGACGAGCCGCTGGACCACTGGCTTGTGGCTATTGACGTAGTCGGTCTTCATCCAGACGCCGATGAACGGGTAGTCGCCACCGAGCGCCGCGCGCGTGGCTTCGGGGCTGCGAAGATCGACGAGGACCTTGCCCACGCCGGTCTTCACCGACCGGGAGATGGTGGGCTCGGTGGTCATGCCGGCGTCGATCTTGCCCTGCTTGAGGCCCGCCAGGAAGGTGTCGCCGGCGCCAACCGGAACGTAAGCTGCTTGGTCCGCCGGCACACCGGCCTTACCAAGAAGGGCCATGGTGAGCGTATGAGTGCCGGAGCCCAGCTCGGTGACGCCGAGATTTTTGCCCTTCAAATCGGCCGCTGACTTGATCTGGTCTGCCTTATTGGCGGCGACGACCTCGGCCTCACCGGGGGCGACTTGGAACTGGACGACGGTCTCCATCAGCTTGCCCAGGGCTTGCAGCTCGATGGTGTGGTTGTACGAGCCAGATCCGGCATCGACGTTGCCGGTCAAGACCTCGTTCTCCGACGACTGGCCGGAGGACTCGTCGATCAGCTGGACGTCGAGGTTCTGCTCCTTGAAGTAGCCGAGGCGCTCGCTGAGCATGTTCGGCAGATAGATCTGCTTGCTGAGACCGCCGACCATGATCTTCAGCTTGTCGGCCGCGGCCGGCTTACTGGCCGCTGCCGGGCTGGCAGAGGCAGCCGCCGCGCTGGCTGCCGGCTTGCTCGCGGAAGCGCTGCTTGCGACCGGCGCGGCCGGGCTGCTGGCTGCCGGGGCTGGGCTGCCGGCGGCCGATCCGCCGCAGGCGGACAGCGCCAACATGACGCCAGCCGCCAGAGTTAGGTGGGTCTTTCGGGGAAACATTCATTACCTCCCTTGAAATTTGCTAGATGGTCACGTCCGTGACCGTATTAGGTCGCCACCGGATGAGCCGGTTCTCGAGCGCTGTGACACAGGCCTCGGCTACGAGAGCCACTACGGCCAAGATGGTCATGGCGCCGAAGACGCCGTTGGGGTTGAAGGTGTTCTGGGCCGTCGAGATCAACAGCCCGAGACCCTGGGTAGAGCCAAGGAACTCGCCCACGACCGCGCCGACCAGCGCAAAGCCGAAGCTGGTGTGCAGGCTGGCCAGAATCCAGGAAAGTGCCGAGGGGATGATGACGTCGGCGGAGATGCGGCGCTCATTGGCGCCCAGGATGCGCGCGTTGGCGATGAGGTTGCGATCGACTTCGCGCACACCTTGAAAGGCGTTGAAGAAGACGATGAAGAACACCAGCACGATGGCCAGGGCCACCTTCGACTGGAGACCGAGCCCGAGCCAGATGATGAAAATAGAGCCGAGCACGACGCGCGGGATGGAGTTCGCGGCCTTGATGTAGGGCGAGAAGATATCGGCCAGCAAACGGTTGCGGCCGAGCACTATCCCGAAAATGACGCCCAGCAGCACGCCGATGAGGAAGCCCAGCACG
>DATGVV010000667.1:0-6303 GCA_035299885.1 Chloroflexota bacterium
GCCGGAGCGGCGCCGCGGGAGAGGGTCGCTCAAGGCGCCCTCACCGAGCCTCTCTCTCCACGGAGGGAGAGGAACTGATCAGCCTTGGCTCTCGTGCCACTAGCTGCTCGCCACCCATGTCCGTCACGACTATAGAGCCGCCGGTGCTGAACTCGATCTGCTCATCCGCGCTGTAGGCGATCGGCTTCCAGACGAACGCGTTTCCCCGTTGCAGCCGCAGCTCGCGCAGCTCGGGCGAGCCACGGTCCTGCGGCGTCAGCAGGGGGCCGTCATTGCCGTAGCCGCGGCCGTGCATGAGGATGAGCGATCGCAGCCGCGCTTGGCGCCGAAGCCGTTCACGAAGTCGATCAGCTCGCCCAGGGGGGTGCCGGGCCTCATCAGCTCCAAACCGGCGTAGAAGACCTCGCGCTGGAGGTCCACGACGGGCTTCCAGGCCTCCGGAATGGCGCCGAGCAGGATTGGCTGCAGCTCCTGGGCGATGAGCCCGCCCCACACGGCGGCGGTCTCGTGCGTAATCAGATCGCCTTCGTGAAGGACGAGGTCGGGCGGGGGGTTCTCGAAGCGCGGCCCGGGCGTACCCAGCGGCGAGGCGAACAGCGCCAGGGGATAGTAGGCGCTGCCCAGCTCCAGCATGCGCTCCATGACGGCCGCGTACAGCTCGGCCGAGGGTAGACCCGGCCGAGCTGTCTCGATCATTCGCTCGATGCCGGCCAGGGCGATGCTGGCGCCCTTTCTCAGGCAGGCAATCTCTTCCTCGCTTTTGACGAAGCGGGCGAAGCCGACGGCGTCAGTGGCGTCTTCCAAGATGGCGTCTGGCAGCCGCCGCAGGACCTCAGCATAAGCCGTGTGGTTGACCACCCCATCGGTTGCCCGCGCGTGGCTGACTCTGCCCCGCCGCAGGCCGGAAACGCCGATGCGCGCCCGCTCCATCCCGGCTCCGAGCAGCGCTTCGGCCATCGCCACGCCCCAGCGTCCATTGGCCGGCCGTGGCTCCGGCAGCCACTCGTTGCCCTCGCCATCCTCCGTGATGGCGAGGGGCGGCCGGCGGTCGGTGGGCAGCACAATGGCGGCATTCTCGAATTGGGTCAGGTAGCGGCCATCGGATCGTGTGCCGTAGGCCTGCTCCAGCGATAGGTTCAGGTTGCGGCCGTCCACGCACAGCGGCACGAACACGCAGTCCAAGCCCGCTTCCGCGGCGTGGGCCCGCACCGCCTGCCAGCGGCGGTCGCGCTCGGCCAGGCTGAAGCCGTCTATCGCTGGTACGGCCCGAGGGTCTGGCGCACGTAGTCGCCGAACCTGCTGTCCACGACCGCGTTGACGTCCAGCTTGGACTTTTGCCAGCCGTGCGAGACGAAATAGTCCTGCGCCTGCTGAATGGCCGGCAGGTTCACGTTGGCGTTGACCTCATTCTCAGGGGGCGTCTGCTCGTCGTAGCTCTTGGGGTCCTTGGCCTGCGTGTGCTTGATGTACAGCTGGATCACCTCGTCGCGGGTCTTGTTCTTGAAGAAGCCGTCTTCCACCAGCCGCATGGCTTTGGTGTAGGCCAGCAGGAAGCGCTTGCCGGCCTCAGGCTGGCTCTTGATGAACTCGGTGCTGTAGAACACCCACTGCGCGGGCGAGTTGGGCATGGCCTTGGCTAGGTCCAGCAGCGGGAAGGCGACGTTCTGCTGGATGCCCAGGGTCACGAATGGCTCGACTTGAAGCGCGCCGTCGATCTTCTTATTGGTAAGGGCGGCGAACGCGTCCGGGAAAGGAATGGCCTGCACGTCAACGTCGGCGTTGCTGAGCCCGCCGGTCTGCAGGATGGCGTTCAGTTGGACGTCGCCGATGCCCTGGGTGCCGTTGACGGCGATGACGCGGCCCTTCATGTCGGCCACGCTCTTGACCTGATCCTTGAGGTCGCTGCGAACCATCAGCCCGTAACTCATGTGCTTGCCGGGCGGCGGCTCGGCGATGAGCGAGGCGTCGGATACGACCTTCACGTTGACGCCGCTCAGTAGGGCATTGAAGAAGCCGGGGCTGATGCCGCCGGAGCCCACGTCCAGCTTGCCGGTGGCCAGCAGCGGCAGCAGCTCGCTGAAGCTTTTGTAAACGGTCAGGTCGAGGTTGATGCCCTGCTCGGCGTAGTAGCCTTTGTCCTCGCCGACCCAGAAGCCGCGGTCGGGCGTGCCCCCCAGGCCGCCAACCCTGACGACCGTTGCCGCGGCCGAGGCTTTGGCGGGGGCGGAGCTGGCGGCTGGCTGGCTCGCGCCGCCACACGCGGCTAGCAGGATGATTGTCATTCCGAGCGCAGCCAGGAATCCGTCCGCGCGGCGCCGGCGCTGAGACGGCGGATACTTCGCTCCGCTCAGCATGACAAAGCCGCCGGCATGACAAAAGACTCTACATCAAACGTTCGACGTACAATGCCGCCAACAATTAGCTGGAGGAAATGCCATGGCTCAGGCGATGCAAGCGGCGCCCTCTTTGTCCCTCGCGGAGCGCGACCGGCGCTACGCGCGAATCCGTGCCGACCTCAAGGAACGTGGCGTGGACTGCGCCATTGTTGTGGGCACCAACCTGTTCTATCTCACCAACGGCATTTCCGGCGAGCGCTTTGGCCTGCTGCCAACGCAGGATTTGCCGTTCACCGTCGTGCTCAACGGCCGGCACCTGGCCGACATTCCGGCCCAGGTGGTCACTGATGCCCAGGACTGGGTTCAGGACGTTCGCGGCGCCAACGACGCGTCTCCGCTGGTCGAGCGTATCCAGGAGCTGCACCTCGAGAGTGGCAGCATCGGCATCGCCGATAGGCGTCTGCCGCTGGACGTCTACCAGCAGCTCCAAAAGGCGCTGCCCAACGCTAAGCTGGCAGACGTTTCGGACGTGTTCACCAACCTGCGGACGATCAAGAGCGACGAGGAGGTGGCGCTGATCGAGCAAGCCAATCGCGTGTTCGATGCCGGCATCGTCCGCATGCATGAGAAGGTCCGCCCGGGCATGACCGGTGAGGAGGCCGTTCGTGAAGGCATCATAGGGATGTGGGCCGCCAGCGGCGACCTCGACTCGACGCTCAGCTTCAATTTCGGCGCCGTACCCAAGCAGAATCCGGTGCTGGCCGACTTGTGCCTGAGCCGTCGGATCAGCTGGGGCGACATTGGCACCCTGACGGCGCACGCTGAGTATCGGCACTATGCGGGCCACAGCGACCAGGAGATCTCGTTTGGGGAACCCCAGCCGCTCCACCGTGAGATGTTCGAGGCTGCCCTGCAGGTTCGCGACGCGGTGCTCAAGACGGTCAAGCCCGGCGCCACCCAGCGTGACCTGGTCGAGACGTATCGTCAAGCGACTCAGAAGACCGGCTTTCGGTCCTCACGGCACTCGCAGATCCACCAATACGGCATCGACGTGCCGGAGTTCCCCGGCCCGGCTTTCCGGATTGAGGATCCCAGCGGCAACGGCAGCCTAGGGCTGGGCTCGGCAGGCAACTTTGGCCTGACTCCGGGAATGATCTACAGCATCTCGCCCACACTGGTGGCGCCCAATGGCGAGGATACGCTCCTTGGGGGCACCAGCTTGGTGGTGACCGAGAACGGCTACCGTGAGCTGAGCGAGCGCAAGGTCGAGATGCTAGTGGTTGCCTGACTCGTCCGTGGCGCTGCTGCTGACCCGGCGCGACGTTGAGGGACTGCTCGATCTGTCGAGTGCCATCGAGGTGACGCTCGAGGCCTTCAAAGAGCAGTCGGCCGGAGCCGTGTCTGCCCTATCGCCGCGGATGCTGCTCACGCCCAACGGCGCCCTACGCATCGTAAGTGGCGCGTTGCTGGACAGCCAGCGGATGGGGGTGCGAGCCGGGCCGGCAATGGGCTACAGCGATATGTCCGGCGGCGAGCGCATGGTGGCCCTGCTGTACGAGACGGAAGGGGGCGAGCTGCTCAGCGTCATGAGCTTTCCCTTCGGCACGCTCCGTACCGGCGCGACCGTGGGCCTGGCGACGCGGTTCCTGGCCCGCCACGATGCTCACGTGGTGGGCATGATCGGCACCGGCCGCAACGCCCTGAGCCTGCTCACCGCCGTCTGCCAGCTGCGCCCCATCGAGCAGGTCCGCGTGTTCAGTCGGAACCCTGAGCGCCGCACCGAGTTTGCCCGGCGCGCGCAAGCGGCGCTCGGCAAGCCCGTGGCAGCCGTGGGCGCTACCGAGGAGGCCACCCTGGGCGCCGACATAGTGTGCGTTGCCACGGACTCGTTGACGCCCGTCCTAAACGCCGAACAGCTATCGGCTGGCGTGTTTGTAGCGACTATGGGCCGGCCTAGCGAGATCGATCCGTCGGTCTATCTGGCCGCAAACATGATCGTTGTCGGCAGCAAGAAGCACGAGCAGGAGTATTTCGACTCCGACCGCTTTCCCCATCGGCTGCTGGAGCTGGTAAAGGCTGGTCAGTTGGAGTGGACGTCAGTGTGTGAGATGGGCGAGCTGGCGGCCGGGCGGGCTCCGCAACGTGCCTCTGCCGAGCAGACGATCGTATTCAAGGAATCGCAGGGCGGCTTTGGCGACGTGGCCTTCGCCAACTACATCTACAACGAGGCCCGCAAGCGCGGCCTAGGCCAGGAGGTAGATTTGTAATGTCATTCTGAGCTGCAGGCGAAGAATCTTTCGCGGCAGCGGCGGGAAGATCCTTCGCTTCGCTCAGGATGACATGGTCACTTCTTGGCCAGGATGTCCTGCAGCTGCTTGCGGACGCGGTCGATCTTCTGCTCGTCGTTGCGCTGGACCCAGGCAATGTCGATTTCTTTGAACGTCACGCCCTGAGCCTGGAGCTTGCTGATTGGCTCGGCCAGGTGCGAACCGGGCAACAGGTGATTGTCGTCGAACGACGTCTCGTACATGATGTCCTGCCCCTGGCGGCCCATGAGGAACTCGATAAACAGCTTGGCCGCGTTCGGATGGGCGGCATTCTTGGGCACGCCCATGTACCAGTAGACCAGCGCGGCCGCATCCGTTGGAACCACCTGTGACAACGGCGCGCCCTTTGCCCGGGCACGCAGCGAGCTGTCCTGGCCGCAGTCGAGCGCGAACAGATCGAACTCGCCGCTGGCCACGCGCTGATCCTCGCCGCAGCGGATGAGCCCGCTCGCTTGCGCCGACAGTTTGGTGACGTAGTCGTACGTCCGCTGCTCGCCCCACCATTCGTCACTGGCCAGGCGATCGAACATGGCTGCATACGGCGTGGACGCCAGGCGGCCCTTGTACTGCGGCTTGAGCAGGTCCTGCATGTTCTTTGGCACCGCGTCGCCACTGATGCGCGTGGCGTTGTAGGTGACCCCCGGAGTGCGCGAGGCAATCTTGACGGCCTGGCCGTCCGGCGTTCCCAGGAGCTTGGGATTCTTCACGTTCTCCGACCAGCTCGGCCAGTCCACCACTTCCAAACCCTTGGCCTGAATGAGGGCGGGAAAGTGAGCCTCCGACCCGATCAGGACGTCGGTTGATGCGGGGCGGTTTGCCAGGAACTCCTGGAGAACCTTGGCCGCCAGGTCGGGCATCGCTGGGCCGGGTGTGAACTGGACGTCGAGGTTGAGCCCATAGCGCTTGTTCAGCCCTGCTCCGAGCTGCCGGGCCCCTTCGGCGCCGCCAACCGCACCCTCACCCCAGATCAGGACCAGCTTGCCCTCTTTCAGAGCACCATCTATCACGGCCTGGAGCGACGCGGGCGCAGCTGCGCTGCTGCCCTGAGGCGTTGCGGGCGTGGCCTGACCGCCGCCGCAGCTTGCCAGCATCAGGCCAGCCAGGGCCAGCAGCCCCGGAATCGCGGACTCCCAATGGCGCTTGGTCATCTGATTTCTCCTAAGTGCAGTTGTACCCGGACTTGCACGGCACACCCAGCTCCTTCTGCGCCTGGCGCAGGAGCCCGAGGTCCGTGAGCTGGTCGACGCCGGTGACACTGGCCTGGCCTTTTACGGCGTCGAGATCGTTGGCGATCTCGAGCTTGATGCCGGCGTCACTGAAGCCGCCGAGATCGTTGGGGTCGATGGCTTCGACGACCGCGGGCAATGCTCCGCGGGCAACGTCAACCTCCATCTGGAACGCCTTGGCCGCGATCGCCGCCGTCTCCGGTTGATGGTCGCGAATAAACCGCAGTGACGTGATAGTCGCTCGCATCCAGCGCTTGACGATGTCCCGCCTGCCTTGCAGCGCGCTGTCGGTGACGGCCCAGCCGCCCTGCGGTGACGGGACCTGGCGGCCAACCTCTTGCGTGGAGGCGACGACGTGCATGCCCTGCGCGCTGGCCTTGGCCGCTACGTCGGGATTCATCATGATGGCGTCAA
>DATGVV010000668.1:0-1802 GCA_035299885.1 Chloroflexota bacterium
GTGGTCTTGGAGATGCCCAGCAGCAGGATGTCCTGCTTACGGCAGGCCTCGAACAGGTCGAGGTAGGCCTCGAGCACGCGGATGGGTAGGTCGGCGTCGTCTGAGCAGCCGAGCTGGCGGTGCAGCGCCTCCAGGGGGTACAGCAGGTGCGGCAGCATCGAGTAGAGGGATCCATCCAGCACGAGCGTCTGGCCGCCCAGCCGGCCAATGTGGTCCAGCGCCAGCCGCAGCTCCAACCAGCGCATCAGCCGGCTGCAGTAGCTGTCCACGACCGCGCCGGGCACGTTGCCGGGCACCAGTCGCAGCTCCAGGCTGGGCACCTCCGTATCCGGGCCCAGCAAGAGCCCCTGGCAAACGAGCAGCCACGAGGCGTTGGAGAAGTTGCGCGTAGCCTCCGAACCGTCGATGGCGTAGAAAGCTGACGGCCGACAGCTGACAGCTGACAGCTCGTCGGGCAACTTGTGCCAATTCGCCGCGACCCGGCCCGCCAGCCGCTCTTCCAGCGGCGAGCACACGTCGGAGGAGAACACCGCCTGAAAATGCCCGCGCTGCCCTTCGAGCTGGGAAATGAATTTCTCTGTAAACGCCGGCATAAAACGATCGCGAGATCACGATACCGGGCTGATTGCGAACAATCAAGCCCTGTAAGCAGTATAGAACAGATGGTCTATTTTGTCGAGGACCAGCGGAGTATCATCCGGCACCAAGCGGATGACCGAGCTTGGTTTTGACCACGTGGCGGATGTGGTCGTGGTTGGCGCCGGCGGCGCGGGGCTGCCGGCGGCGATCATGGCGCGCGATCAGGGCGCGTCGGTCATCGTGGTCGAAGCCAATCACGACATTGGCGGGCACGCCATGCTGAGCGGCGGCCGCATCCCCCTGGGCGGAGGCACCAGCCTGCAGCGCATGCATGGGGTGTGCGATTCCGCCGACCAGGTCTATCTCGACCACACCAGCTACCGCAGCCCGGTATTCAGGCACGCCGATCGGGAGCTGGTGCGCGTCTGGGCCGACGAGAACGTGGCCACGATGGAGTTTCTGCTCGAGAACGGCGTCGTCTTCGAGGAGGATCCGCCGGAGATCGTGAACGAGGGCACGGTGCCCCGTCTGTTCCGGACCAAGCGCTTTTCCGACGATCTGAACGAAACCATCGCTGGCCGTCCGGGCTCTGGCCTCGTCCGGCGGCTGGAGCAAAGCGCACGGGCCAAAGGCGTCACCTTCCTCCTCAGCCACAAAATGACCCGCATCCTGCGCGAGCGTCCCAGCGCAGGCCGGGTGCTGGCCGTCACCGCCCGGTGCGGCGAGAGCGACGTGAACGTCCGCGCCCGAAGGGGTGTCATTCTGGCCACCGGCGGCCACAGCTCGAACGTCGCGTTTCGGCGGATGCTCGACCCCAGGCTGACGGAGGAGTACCAGACCGCCGGTGAACCGTGGACGGGCCAGGACGGTGATGGCGAGACGCTGGCGATGGCTGTCGGCGCGGCCCTGCAGGTCACCGGCCACATGACGAACGGCCCGGGCCCGATCATCACCAAGACGCTCCACATTGGCTGCCGTTGGGGCTACCGGAACGTGAAGTGGGATCTCAAGAGCCCCATGTTCAAGCTGGCCGGCGCCTCCGGCTTGACCGTGAAAGATTTCCAGGACCTCATCCTGGTGACCCAGGCCGGGCGTCGCTTCTGGAACGAGATTGACGACTCCTATAAGTTCATTGACGCCTGCTTGGGCAGCAACGGCAACCTGGGCCGGAACGGCCGCGGCGCCAATGGCGGCGGCCCCATCTGGGCCATCTTCGATGCCGA
>DATGVV010000669.1:0-3224 GCA_035299885.1 Chloroflexota bacterium
CCCTTCGCTGCGCTCAGGGCAGGCTCTAGCCTCTCCCACCGCGGTGGGAGAGGAACTGCTAGGTCCATGGGAGCCGTCCGAGGGGGGTTGCCAGCTGCAGGAGGACGATGAGGGTGATGGCTAGGCCGGTGGCCGCTGACATGAGGACCACGGCGTCGCCGATCTTGCGCGGAATGAGGTTGCGGGGCGGGTCATCGCCGAGGCGATAGTGGCCGGCCTTCTCTAGGGGAACGCACAGAGCGCCAGCGGCGGCGGCCATGGTCCAGCCGGCGTTGGGGCTCTCAGTCAGACCGTGGTCCCGCTGCGCCAGCTGCCAGGCGCGACCTGCCTTCAACCCGGCGACCCAGCTCCCGGCCACAAGCAGCAGCGACGTTATTCGGGCTGGGATCCAGTTCATGGCATCGTCTAGGCGAGCCGCGGCCTTACCCAGGTACTCGTACTGGCCGTGGTAGCCAATCATCGCGTCGGCCGTGTTCACGAAGCGGTAGACCATGGCGCCCGGCACGCCCAGCAGTAGGAACCAGAACAGCGGCCCCACAATGCTGTCGAGCGTGTTCTCCGCCACTGATTCGATCGTCGCGGCCATAATCTGGCGAGGCGGGAGGTCAGCCGTGCGCCGGCTGACCAGCATCTGCGCATCGTGGCGGGCCTGGTCGAGATCGCCGCGATCGAGCGCGGTCCTGACTTTGAGGGCTTGGCGCCCGAGCTGGCCAACGGCGAACGTCGTCTTGAGCAGCACTATGGCGCCGATCAGTTTGGCGATGGGCGAGATCTGGCCCAGCAGCCACAGCGCCGCCCAGGTCAGGCCGAACGACAGCGCGACGCCGACCACCACTAGCCGCACGCCCCAGGCGAGCTTGGCCTTGGAGTCGGCTGGCTGGCGCCGCTCGAAGGCGTCGATCAGCCGGCCCATCCAAACCACCGGGTGGGAGCTGGTGGGCGGCTCGCCGACCAGCAGGTCGAAGGCGAGTGCGCCGACCACGACCAGCGGGTTCACAGGGGGTCCTGGTCTTCGGGCGGGACCAGCCCAAGGTGCAGCCGCGCTTCGCCAACCAGATACAGGCTGCCAGTGACCAGCGCCAGCTCACGCGGCGCCTGGCCCGCGAGGGCTTCGCCGACGTCGCTGGCGATCCGCACCTGGTGGAAATGCCGGCTGATGGCGGCGGGATCGGCCGAGCGAGGATGCTTGGAGCGCGTGAGCACGATGTCGTCCGCCAGCTCGTTGAGCACCATGGCCATGCCGGGAATGTCCTTGTCGGCGGAGAAGCCGGCGATGATTCGCAGCCCCTCGTACTCGAAATGCCTGCGGATCGCAGCGGCCAGCTTCTCCATCGAGTCGACGTTGTGGGCGCCATCGGCCACAACCAGCGGCCGCTGGCGCAGGATTTCCAGACGCCCCGGCCAGCGCACCGCCTCCAGCCCATGGGTGATGGCTTGGTCCGGCAGCCCCAACCGGCGGGCTACCTCCATAGCGACGCCCGCATTCGTGAGCTGGTGCTCGCCGAGGAGATGGAGGCATATCCCCTCTCCCGCCGCGGCGGGAGAGGGGATCGCCAGGCACTGTCGGAGCTCGCCGACCGGCTCTCCGGCACGAACGCACGGGGGCTCACCCGTGGGCGCCGGCGCCGCCGACACCGTCAACCGGGCTCCCTGCTCGCGGGCCACGCGCTCCAGGACGGCCATGGCTTCTGCTGGTTGGGGCGCGCTGATCACGGGCTTGCCCGGTTTGATGATGCCGGCCTTCTCGGAGGCGATAGAGGTCAGCGTCGGCCCCAGGACTTCGACGTGGTCGTAGCTGATCGGCGTGAGGACGGCGACATCCGGCTCGAGTACGTTGGTCGCGTCCAGGCGACCGCCGAGGCCGACCTCCACGATGGCCAGGTCCACCGCGTGATCGGCAAAGTAACGGAAGGCCAGCAGCGTGCCGAGCTCGTAGGTAGTGGGCGGGCCGAGCTCACGACCGTAGCGCTCGACCACGGCACGGACTTGGCGCATGCGCTGCACGAACTCGTCCCGGGCGATCAGCTGGCCGTCGATGCGCATGCGCTCACGGTGCGTGTTGAGGTGCGGTGTCGAGTACAAGCCGGTGCGCCGGCCGGCGGCTTGAGCGATGGCCGCGATCATGGCGGCGGTCGAACCTTTGCCCTTGGTGCCGGCGACATGCACCGAGCGGAAGCGCCCTTGCGGGTTGCCGGCCAGCTCCAGCAGGCGGCGGACGCGTGTCAGTCGCAGGTCCGTGCGAGGGCTCATGGCCGAGAGCTCGTAATTCGCGAAGGAGTAGAGGTAGGCCAGCGCCTCGGCGTAGGTCTTCACGACAGCAGCGGCACCAGGGCGAACAACGTCGCTATTTGGGCGATCTCGTTGACGGCGCCATAGCAGTCGCCGGTCAGGCCCGGCAGGCGCGTCATGAGGTACATGCCTGTGAGTATCGCGCTGGCCAGGCCGGCGGCGGCCCCGAACAGCCCGGGCAAGCCCAGCAGCGCGTAGCCCACCGCAAACGCCAGGACCACGTTCACGATACCCGCCCAGCGGCCGCGCTCATCGCGAAAGTCCTTGCCGAGTCCTGCCGGGCGGGCATAGGGAAAGAGCGTCACGGCCAGCACCATGCTGCAGCGGGAGGTGGTGGCCATCAGCAGCAGGGCGGTGTAGTGGTGGGCGCCGGTCAGGTCCACCGAGCAGGCCCACCACAGCAGCAGGTCCAGCACGCCGGCGGCAATGGCAAAGGCGCCGCTGTGACTGTCGCGCATCACCTCCAGCCGCGCCTTGGGCGTGCTCTTGCTGAACACGCCGTCGCAGGTGTCGAGCAGGCCATCGAAGTGCAGCCCGCCGGTTGCCAGCAGCAGCCCGGCCAGGATGAGCACGCTGCCAATGGCTGAAGGCCAGGGCCTGGACACGAAGTCGATGACCACCAGCAGCCCCCCGATGAGCAGTCCGATGAAGCCAAAGAAATAGAGGCTGCGGCCGCGATCGGGCGCATCGGGCTGCTTGGGCCAAGGCAGATGCCAGACTGTAAGAAAGTCCAG
Source organism: Chloroflexota bacterium (assembly GCA_035299885.1). Taxonomy (GTDB): domain Bacteria; phylum Chloroflexota; class JAJPGV01; order JAJPGV01; family JAJPGV01; genus DATGVV01. Next base: position 3,024 of record DATGVV010000669.1, read on the forward strand.
CGCGGCGAGGAAGGCGCGGATCAGGGCTGCTGACTGGCGGCAGGCTCGGAGGCTTCGGCTACCCCCGCGTCGGCGAAGGTGGCCATCTCGGCCAGGATTTTGGCCGCGGCCTCCACGATGGACATGGCGAGCGCTGCGCCGGTGCCCTCGCCCAAGCGCATGTCGAGCGATAGCAGCGGCATCTGCCCCAGCTGGTTCAGT